>JALUUN010000413.1 GCA_027021325.1 Planctomycetota bacterium | reverse complement strand
CAGGTGGACGACGCGCAGGCCGGCTTCGCGGGCCGGTTCCGCCGCTGCCTCCCAGTCCCTGCAGACCCCGGCCAGGAAGCCCCGCCCCGGCGGGCTCTCCTCGGTCAGCACCTCCTCGCCGCGGTCGCCGTACCAGCCGATGGCCGAGGCGCAGACGAGGGCCCGCGGCGGCGCGGCCAGAGCGGCGAGGCTTCGGGCGAGGCCGCGCGTGCCCTCGACGCGGCTTCGGCGGATGCGTTCCTTGCGCGCCCGGGTCCAGCGGCCGGAGGCAATGTTCTCGCCGGCGAGGTGGACGACGGCGTCGAGGCCGTCGAACTCGCCGCGGAGTTCGCCGGTCTCCGGATTCCAGGCGCCCTCGCCCGGGCCGGGCTCGTGCCGGACCAGGGGCAGGACCATGTGGCCGTCTGCGGTGAGGGCGGAGCGGAGCGCGCTGCCGATCAGGCCCGAGGCTCCGGTGAGGGCGATGCGCATGGCGGAGGGAAAGGGGTTGCGGCGGTGGGGGACTCAGGAGCCGGTCCTGCCGGCGGCAGTCCCGGCATGGCGGGCCAGCCAGTCCTCGAGCTCCGGAAGGCTCTCCACGCGCTCCACGCCCCGGGGCAGCCGCCGCAGGGTGCGGCCGCCGCGGCCGCCGAGGAGGAGGGGGAGGCCTTCGGGCAGGCCCCGGCGCAGGCGGGCCACGGCCCGGGCGGTCTCGATGCCTGCCGAGCCGAGGCTCACGCTCAGACCCAGGGCGAGGGCCGGTCCCTCGGAAGCGGCGCGCAGGATCTCTTCCTCCGGGGTGTCGGGGCCGAGGAGACGGACGCTCCGGCCGGCGAGGCCCGCCGTCAGGGCGGCGAGTTGCAGGCCGAGGCCGTGCGCCTCGCCGGGCAGGGTCGTGAGGATCAGGGGCGGCTCCCGGCCCGGCGGCAGGCTCCGCCGCCAGACGCGCAGTTCGTCCTCCAGGATCTCGCTCACGAAGTGCTCGTGGCGGACGCCGGCCCGGCCGTCGGCCCAGGCGCGGCCGAGGCCCAGGAGCAGGGCATCCAGGAAGGAGCCGAGGAACACCCGCGGCCCGAGTTCCGCGCGCCGCCGGCGCAGCCAGGCGCGCAGGCCCTCGGCGTCGAAGGCGACGGCGAACTCGAGGAGGCGGGCGGTCTCGCCCTCGTCCAGCGCGCCGGCACGCTCTTCCAGGAGCCGCCGCAACTCGCCCTCCCCGAGGCCGAGGACCCGGCCCGGGCGCTCGCCCAGGGCCAGGGCCTCGCCGACCAGGCGCAGCCAGCGAGCCTGCTCGGGCGTGTAGCGCCGGTGGCCGCTCGGCAGGCGGACGGGCTCGGGGCGGCCGTAGCGGCGCTCCCAGACCCGCAGGGTGTGGGGGCTCAGACCGGTGGCCTCGGCAAGGTCGCCGATGGAGAGGAGGTCCGCGGCGGGCTCCACGGGGTGGTCTTCGGCCATGATCCGGAGGTCTCCACCCATTCTGCCCCGTTTCCGCCCTTGCCCCGCCGTCCTTTCCGGGCCAGAATCGGTCCGGACCTCCTCCGCTGTCGTGTCCTCCCCTCTCCGTATCCTCCTGCTCGGCGACCTGCACCTGGGCCGGCGGCCCTCGCGCCTGGGGCCCGCCCTGCAGGACGCCGGTCTCGACGCCGGGCGTTTCCTGCCCGCCCGGGCCCTCGAAGACGCCGCCGCGCTGGCGCTCCAGGAGGAGGTGGACGCGGTCCTCTTCGCCGGCGACGTCGTCGATACCAACGAGGACCTCTACGGTCCCGACTCCTGGCCGGTCCTGCAGCGGCAGGTGGAGCGCCTGACCGCCGCCGGCATCGCCGTTGCGGGGGTCGCCGGCAACCACGACGACCTGGCGCTTCCGCGTCTCGCCGAGCGCGTGCCCGGCTTCCGCCTCCTGGGCCGCGGC
>JALUUN010000412.1 GCA_027021325.1 Planctomycetota bacterium | reverse complement strand
CGGCGGGCACGAGCGCCGGGCGCTGGCGACGGACGAGCGCCTGCGGCGTCTCGCCGCCGGCGAGGAGGATCCCGACCTCTTCGCCCTCTACTTCCAGTTCGGCCGCTACCTCCTCATCGCCTCGTCGCGGCCGGGGGATCTTCCGGCGAACCTCCAGGGTCTCTGGTGCCAGCATCTGGAGGCGCCCTGGAACGCCGACTACCACATCAACATCAACCTGCAGATGAACTACTGGCCCGCGGAGGTGACGAGCCTTCCGGAGTGCGCCGAGCCCCTGTTCGGCTTCCTCGAGCGCCTGGTGCCGCGCGGGCGGGTGACGGCGCGGGAGCTCTACGGCGCGCGGGGCTGGGTCGCCCACCACACGAGCGACGTCCACGCCTTCACGGTGCCCATCGCCCGCACCGTCTGGGGCATGTGGCCGCTTGGCGGGGCCTGGCTCTGCCGGCACCTCTTCGAGCACTGGGAGTACGGCCGGGACCGCGCCTTCCTGCGCGACCGCGCCTGGCCGGTGATGGCGGAGCAGGCCGAGTTCCTCCTCGACTGGCTGGTCGAGGATCCGGAGACCGGGCTTCTGCTGGCGGGTCCCGCCTCTTCGCCCGAGAACAGCTTCCGCCTGCCGGACGGGAGGACCGCCGACACCGACCTGGGCACTTCGGTGGGGCAGGAGATCGTCGCCGACCTCTTCGACCTGCTCTTGCGGGCGGCGGCGGAACTGGGCCGTGAGGAGGATCCCCTGGTCCGGCGGGTACGCGAGGCGCGCGCCCGGCTGGCGATGCCCGGCATCGGCGAGGACGGGCGGCTCCTGGAGTGGCGCGCGCCCTACGCCGAGGTGGAGCCGGGCCACCGCCACATGAGCCACCTCTACGGCCTGCACCCGGGCGAGCTCTTCTGGACCCTGCCCGGGGAGGAGGGGGAGCGCTACCGCGAGGCGGCGCGGCGCAGCCTGAACTTCCGCCTGGAGCACGGCGGCGGCCACACCGGCTGGAGCCGCGCCTGGCTGGTGAATCTCTTCGCGCGCCTGGGCGACGGCGAGGCGGTGGAAGAGCACCTGCGGCTGCTCCTCGTGAAGTCCACTCTTCCCAACCTCTTCGACGATCACCCGCCCTTCCAGATCGACGGCAACTTCGGCGGCGCCGCCGGCATCGCCGAGGCCCTCCTCCAGAGCCACGCCGGCGAGGTCCGTCTCCTGCCGGCCCTCCCGCCCTCCTGGCCGGACGGCCGCGTCACCGGCCTCCGCACCCGCCAGGGCCGCACCCTGAAGGAACTCCTCTGGCGCAACGGCCGGGTGGTCCGGGTGGTGTGGGCAGAGTGAGAGGTTGCCTGGGACTCTGGACGCGTTGTCGAGCTGGCCCTAGAGTGAGGCCCTCTTGGTTTCGAAACCGGGATGAGGTTTAGGACCTTCCCTGCTTACCTTCCCTTCCACGGAGCCAGCTGTCATGCAACCCGACCGATTCACCGTGCAGAGTCCGCATGCGGACTTCGAGGAGACCCTGGACCGCCTGGAGTCGATGTTCACCCTGGGGCAGATCGCCACTTGTCCAGTCGCAACGGTGGAAGCGTCAGAAGTGGCAACCCTGGACCCTTCCTCCTGGCCGGAGTTCGATTATGTCCCTGTCAGGGAAGGTACCACGATCACTGGGCTCCTACATCTTCCGGACAAGCTTCAAGTCGGATTACCTGAAGACAGTTTCCAGCCCACACACCGCAGCCTGCTTGCATGGTTGTTGGAGTGTGGAGAGAGTCCTGACAAGACCGGATTCGACGCTGGCCTGCCTTGCCTGGTCCATTGGAGCAACACGGTTGTGGGGATCGTGACCCGTGCTGACTACCAGCGGCTGCCTGTCAGGATCCTGGGTTACACGCTTGTGTCTCACTTAGAGGCCTTGATGC
>JALUUN010000411.1 GCA_027021325.1 Planctomycetota bacterium | reverse complement strand
TGCCGGGAGTCCATCGAGAACGCCGCCGGCCGGGCGATCCCGGCCGAGATCAACGGACGCCCCGCCCGGCCCTTCCAGGGCGTCGGCCGGCACCGGCCCACGGGCCGCAAGGCGGCGCCTCCGGTCCGCAGCTGCGCCGACTATCCCGCCGACGGCGACAAGAGGGTGAAGGAGGGGGCCGACGGCTTCCAGCGCCTGAAGGAGGCCTTGCGCCGGGCCGGACTCCGGGACGGCATGACCGTCTCCACCCACCACCACTTCCGCAACGGCGACCTGGTGGCGAACATGCTCTTCGACGCCGCTGCGGAGCTCGGTGTCAAGGATCTGCGCTGGTTCCCGAGCGCCAGCTTTCCCTGTCACGCCCATCTCCTGAAGTATCTGGAGGACGGGACCCTCCACCACATCGAGGGTTCCATGAACGGCCCCCTGGGCCGCTTCTGCAGTGAGGGCCGCATGCGCGGGATGGGGGTCCTGCGCAGCCACGGCGGGCGCTGGCAGGCGGTCCAGGACGGGGAGGTCCACATCGACATCGCCGTGCTCGCCGCGCCCACCGCCGACGCCTTCGGCAACGCCACCGGCGACCGTGGCCCCTCGGCCTGCGGCCTCCTCGGTTTCGGCCTCGTGGACAGCCTCTATGCGGACCACACGATCGTCGTCACCGACAACCTGGTGCCCTTCCCCTGCCTGCCCTGGCAGATCCAGGGGCAGAACGTGGACCAGGTGGTCGAGGTCGAGAAGGTCGGGATCCCGGAACGTATCGTCAGCGGCACGACCCGCGTGACCCGCTCGCCGGATCGCCTGTTGATCGCCGAGTACATCGCCCGCTTCGTTCGCGATACCGGCATCCTGCGCGAGGGCTTCAGCTTCCAGGCAGGCGCCGGGGGGATCACCCTCGCCTTCGCCATGTATCTCAAGGAGTACATGAAGGAGGCCGGCGTGCGTGCCTCCTTCGTGCGCGGCGGCTCCAACCAGTATCTGGTCGAGATGCTGGAGGAGGGCTTGACCCCGGTCATCCTGGACGGCCAGACCTTCGATCTCGAGGGCGTGCGCTCGATGCGCGAGAACCCGGGCCACCAGGACACGAGTCCCTTCACCAGTTACAACTTCCACGGCAAAGGCAACTTCGCCTCCATGGTGGATGTCGTGGTCCTGGGTGCCACTGAGGTGGACCTGGACTTCAACGCCAACGTGGTCACCCACAGCGACGGCCTGCTTCTGCACGGCATCGGCGGCTGGCAGAACTGTCTGTTCGCAAAGTGCACGGTCCTGGCGGTACCGAGCGTGCGCGACCGGATCCCGGTCATCGTGGACCGGGTGACGACCCTGGTCGGCCCCGGTGAGCTGATCGACGTCGTCGCCACCGAACAGGGCCTCTGCGTCAACCCGCGGCGCCAGGACCTGATCGAGGCCGCCCGCGGCTCCACGGTGCCCATCCTCGACATCCGCGAGCTCAAGGAACGCATCGACCGGGTCTGCGGCGGAAGCCCGGAGCGTCCGCGCCTGGGCGAGGAGTTCGTGGCCGCCATCCAGTGGGTGGACGGGACCACGATCGACGGCGTGCGCCGGGTGCGCAGCGGCGGCGACTGACCGGGGCTCAGGTGTCGGCAGTCCGGCTCCGGCGGCGCCGGAGCTCCCGGCGCAGGGCCTCGAGCAGCTCCTCGCGACGCTCGTAGAGGCGATAGCCGGCAGGGTCGCGCAGCCAGCCGGCCCGATCTGGATTCCGGGCCCGCCAGGCCTCCAGGCCCTCGGCTTCGGCCTCGGCGCGCAGGCGGTCGCGCTTTTCGAGGAGGGCCTGGACCAGGACCGGCATGACCATGCTGTAGTCCGCAGGCATGGACTCCGTGGTCCTGCGGTAGTGATCCTTGTCCACCTTGCCCCAGGTCACCGCTTCGGCGGGGGGGCAGGAGCTCAGGGATCCATCGCTGACCGGCGCGGTGGTGATCTGGATGTCGTAGAGATAGCCCGGAACGTCCGCGAGACCGAGGATCTGGCTCAGGGCGGGCTCCGGCTGCAGGTTGAAGTTCTTGGGCACGCCGCCACCGAGGATCAGGGTGCCCAGAGCCCGGCTCTCGCTCTCCCGGACGCCCCACCAGTGGATGGCGCAGGACTCGAAGACCTCCAGGTGCAGGTCGAGGTCGAAGGCGTGACCGGGTTCCGTGGCCCAGAGGGCCAGGGAGTTCAGAAACACCGAGCCGTCCGAGGGAGCGCCGACGAAGACCGGAATCGCTTTGCGGCGGCACAGGGCCAGGAGGCCCTCCGGAGCGCCGTGGGCTTTCTCGACCTCGGCGTAGGCCCGGCCCAGGAGATTGCGGAACTCGGTCCCCGACATCCGGCGCTGGAACTCGGGCCGGCGCAGGATCTGCCGCAGGAAGCGGTCCTGGCCGAGGAGGATCTCCTCGGGGAAGCCGATGTCGGTGATGCGGATGATGGCCTCCTCGCGCAGCCCACCGTCGTCCCCGTGGATGGGGACCTCCCGGAAGCTGTGCTCGGCGGCCTCCCGGAGACTGCGATGGCCGTCGTGGTAGCAGACGGCGTCGGTGGTGCTCAGGGCGCAGAACCAGCCGGTCTCCAGGAGCGGGTTCAGCCAGGCCAGGTGCTGGCCGCTGGCGGTCACCGGCCCGCTCACCGCCAGGGTCATGGGCACCCCCCGGCCGACGGCCTCGTCCAGCAGCCTCCAGACCCGCCGCAGGTAGCCGCCGCCGAAGCTCGGACAGGAGCCGGTCAGGAGGTCCTCGAGGTTCCGGGCCTCGGAGACGGGCCGGGCGACGAGCTCCGGCCGGTCCTCGAAGCGCGAGGCCGGCCGGCCGTGGGGGTCGCGGCGGGTCGGGGCCATGGCGCAAGCCTAGCCGCGCCGCCCGGCCGCCGGCTCAGTAGCCGGTGTCCGGGATCTCGATCTCCTCGTACTGCTCGTAGGCCTCGGTGATGTCCACCGAGGGCATGTCGCCCTGATACTCGATCCCGGGCGGCGGGTCGCGGACCACGTTCTCGTTCCAGATCAGAGTGGCGTGCATGACCTGGAAGCCGTCGTTGACGATGATCAGCTGGCCATCCACCTGGAACAGCTGGCCACTGTTCACGTGGTCCGAGGCATTCCAGTAGCACAAGCCGTAGAAGCTCTGTTCCTGACCGCTGTTGTAGCGGAACTGCGCGGCCGGAGCGATCAGACCGATACTCGGGTGGATGCCCTGGGCACCGCCCCCGAAGAGATTGCTGTGCTTGAGGGTGACTTCGTTCCGCGGCCCACTGCGCAGGTCGTAGGTCGGCTCGACATAGATCACCATCCCGCCGCGAAAGCTGCAGTCGTCGAGGGTCAGGCTGGCGCCGGGGTCGAGGATCACGACCGCCGTCTCCTCGAGGGTCAGGCCCTCCAGGGTTCCCGGGTTGTTGTAGATCACGCGGTCCGGGCCGGGCGTCAGGTAGGAGTCCAGGTTCCACTGCGGCATGTAGATCGGACCGTCCACGACGACCTCCTGCTCGGCGTCGATGTACACCGTGTTCGTGTACTTGCGCAGGGTCCCCGACAGGGTCGAGTTTGTGAAGTCGATACTGCCAAGGCTGTCCGGCCCGCCGAGAACCCAGCCGCCGGCGCCGCCGTTGGCCGTCGGGATCCAGTCGTAGATGACGCCGAGCTGATCGGCGACGGTGATGTCGCCGAGGATGGTGGACTGTTTGACGTCCAGCTCACCACCGAGGCTGGCCAGGGCCGAGGTCCGCACCAGGTCGCCGGGGACGACGTAGAACTCGGCATTCACCACGAACAGGCCTTCGCCGCGGAAGCCGGAGATCTCGGTCTCGACGTAGGTCGGCTCTTCCCAGGAGCTCTCGGGATTGATCCTCTCGACGGCGAAGCCGCCGACGTCGTCTACGAGGATCCCGGACGGATCGGTTCCGTTCCAGGCCGGGCTGCGCAGCAGCTGGACCCGGGCGTACTCCATTCCGGACTGGGCCATGAGCTCAGCGGAGACGGACTTGACGTCGTCCCGGGCCAGCTGCATCTGGACACTCACCGTGCTTCCGAAGGTCACGGCGAGGAGTGCCAGAACCCCGGTGAAGACCAGGGTCATCATGAACACCGACCCGCGGCAGAGCGAGTCGGCGGACGGCCGCCTCAGAAATCGGGGATGTTGTTGAGAATCCATGTCGATCCGCCCAGTTCCATCGTGTATTCCCGCGCCCCGTAGCCGGCCTCGACCCCGGCGTCCACCTGCAGGGTCATGGTGATCGTCACCCGTGTGATGACGCGGCCGAAGTCCAGATCCTCCTCGAGGGTGGAGATGTTCATCTCCAGGACCCCGGGAAGAACCAGATCGGTGAGTTCCCCGTCGGTCACCAGGAGCTCCTGGGAGTCCGGGACCCATCCATAGGTGACCCAGCCCGGGTCCAGGGTTCCCGTGGTCAGGACGTCCAGGGTCCAGCCCCCGAGTGGATCGCCGGCGAGGCTGATGTCGGCGCAGTAGCGAATGTCCTTCAACATCCGGTCGAGGCTGGCCCGGGCGTGGATGTTGGTGTGCACCCGCCGGTCGCCCTCACGGACCACCTCGAAGCTCTCGGCGGTGCCGTAGAGCGCGCCGTACATCATGATCATGGTCACCGTGGCGGCGACCAGGACCTCGGTCAGAGTGAAGCCCTGGTGCCGCCCGGCGACCGGCCGCCTAACTCTCGTGACAGCCATCGCCCTGGTTTCTGGCCAGACCGCCGTGGTCGTGGCTGTGGACCGAACCCCGCCGGCACTGGCCGCCGCGCTGCCTGCGGCAGCCGCCGCGGCCGTCCCGGCCGCAGCCGTAGTCCGTCTCATCGTCGTCGTAGTCGTTCTCGACTTCGCCGTCGTAGTCATGATCGTCCTCGTCCCCGGAGGCGCTGTCTCCGGAGCCGTTGTCATCGCCGCCGTGGCCATCGTCCATCCAGTCGGGCCAGTCCGGCACTTCCGTCGGTCCGCTGTTGATCTTCCCGCTGAGGGCGTTGGCGCTGACCTCCCATGCGGTCTCCCCGGTGCTCAGGACCACCGAGGCGGCGCGGAAGGTGCGGCCGTTGGGAAGGAAGATGAAGGTCGGATCCACCGTAGTCCGCTTGCGGAAGCGGACCCCCTCGGCGAGGTGCCGCCAGCCGTCGTCATCGGCGTCGGACCCGGGGATGATCTCTCCGTCCAGGGTCTGCACCCTCCAGCGGTTGTTGAGGACGTCCACCTCGACCATGGTGCCCTCCCACTGGGTGCGGGCGCGGCTGCGCGCCAGCATGCCGTCGGCCACCAGGCGCCGTGCCTCGGCCCCGGCCAGGTCGAAACTGGTCTCGGTGGGCACTGCGATCCCCAGCAGCGTCACCGCCACCGAGACCGCCACCATCACTTCGGTCAGGGAGAAGCCTCCGCGACCACTCTTCTTGTTGCTAGCCATCCTGCTTCCTGGATCTTGCGTCCTGCTGAAGTGACCAGGACCTTGACGTACCTGGTCTTGCTTTCCCCGACGGCGACCACTTCATTGGGGTCGCTGTCGCTCACGGGCGTGACCGAGACTCCCAGTTGCAGGGTCTCGGCGCCAGGCAGCGGTTCGCCATCTCCCATCAGCGGGGGCGTCGTCATTCCGTCGAGGGCGTCCATTTCCTCGATGGAGAAGTTCAGCGTGTACTCCCGGAACTGGCGCAGGGCGACGGTCGCCAGGGCCGAGGCCTCGGCACCGGTCAGGGAGCGCAGGCCGGTCCGCAGGGAACCGGCGGAGGCGGTGGCCACCAGGGAGATGATGGCGAGGGAGACGGCCACCTCGACGAGAGAAAGGCCCCGCCGCCGGCCTCCCGATCTCCTTGTCCTGTGCAGCTGCATCACCCTCAACCCACGAACTTCGCCATCTGCAAGATGGGCATCATCAGGGACACCACGATGAAGCCGACGATGGCGCCGGCGATGACCACGGTCATGGGGCCGAGGAGCCCGGTGACCAGGTTCATGGCCGCCTCCGTCTCCCGGTCCAGGAATTCGCCGGCCTTGCGCAGGCTGGCGTCGAGGCTGCCACTGGACTCGCCGGCCACGATCATCTGTACCAGGGCCGGCGGCAGGTCTGCGCCCTCCAGGGCCACATGCAGAGGACGACCGTCGCGGACCACCTGGCCGGCGCGGGTCCAGACCTGCTGCAGCTTCGGCAGCTGACTGATCTGGCGCGCGTGCTCCAGCCCGGTCAGGATCGGGACCCCGGATTCCAGGGTCATGGCCAGGGCGTTCACCGAGCGGCTGATGTAGGCCTTGTGGATCAGGGTCCCGACCAGCGGCGTGCGGCTGACCCCCTCGAACAGCCAGGCGCGGAAGCGCTTGTAGCGAACGCCGAAGATCAGCAGGAGGACGAAGGCCACTGCTGCCGCGGCTGCGGTCTCCGGGGAGCTGCGCAGGAACTCGGAGGCCGCCAGCACCCACTTGGTGGTGGTCGGAAGGAGCTCGGGCTTCTTGGACAGGAGCTTCTCGAACTTCGGCACCAGGAAGACCAGAATGCAGGTCGTCATGATTGCCGTGACCAGGAGCAGGAAGCCGGGATAGGCCAGGGCTCCCTTGATCTTGCCGCTGAGTTTGATCTGCTTGTCCATCAACTCGATGCAACGCTCCATGGCGTCGTCCAGGGCGCCTGAGCGTTCGCCTGCGGCCAGGAGGTGCACGGTGTAGGACTCGAAGCAGCGCGGCAGGGACCCGATGGCGTAGCTCAGGTCGTGGCCGCTCTCCACCAGGGCCGTGATGTGGCGCAGGACTTTCTCCGCCCGCGGGCTTCCCGCGTGCTGGATGAGAGTGCGCAAGGCGGCGAGCAGGGGCACTCCGGCCACCAGCATGGAACGCAGCTGGATCAGGATGTGCAGGGCCTCCTTGGGCCGGAGCTTCAGGGACTCGTTGCGGTGCAGGGCCCCCGGGCCTGCCGCCTCCTCCCGCTCCGCCCGTGCGGCGTCCGTGGCCGCGGCTGCAATGGTCCCGCCCTCGGCTTCGAGGTCGGGCTCCCGTCGCTTCAGGAGGGTGTTCAGGCTCATGGAGTCGCGGAGCCGCCGGCCCGAATGGCTTCTTCGAGCGTCGTCACTCCGCGATTCACATAGCGGATGGCATCCTCCAGGAGTGGAGCCATTCCGTTCTGGGTGGCACGGTGTTTGAGGTCCACAGCGCTGGGATTCCGCGCCACCATGTCGGCCACAGGCTCCGTGAGCTGGAGCACCTCGAAGACCGGAAGTCTTTTGTCGTAGCCACTTTGCCGGCACACCGGACAGCCGGCCGCCTTGTAGTGGGGGCCTTGACCCAATCCGTGCCGGGCGTAGAGGGCGCGGACCTCCCCGGGGATGACCACGGGCTCCTTGCAGGCCTCGCAGAGGCGCCGGACCAGGCGTTGGGCCACGGCCACACGCAACGTCGCCGCAACGAGATAGGGCTCGATCCCCATCTGGATGAGGCGCACCGGCGCGCTCGGGGCGTCGTTCGTGTGCAGGGTGGCGAGGACCAGGTGGCCGGTCAGGGCCGCCTCGACGGCGATCTCGGCGGTCTCGGCGTCCCGGATCTCGCCGATCATGATCACGTCCGGGTCCTGGCGCAGGAGAGCCCGCAGGCAGGTCGCGAAGTCGAGTCCCGCCTTGGGATTGACCTGGGTCTGGTTCACCCCTTCGATGGCCCGTTCCACCGGGTTCTCCACGGTCGAGATGTTGACTTCGGGGCTGCGGATCTCGTCCAGGATGCTGTACAGGGTGGTGGTCTTGCCGGATCCCGTGGGGCCCGTCACCAGGACCAGACCGTGGGGCTCGCGGATCGCCTGCTGCACCGTCGCCAGGTTGGCCGGAGTCATTCCCATGGACTCCAGGGGGATGGAGCCGCCCTTCCGGTCCAGGACCCGCATGACGGTCTTCTCCCCGTAGACCGTGGGCAGGGTATTGACGCGCAGGTCCACGTCCCGTTGCCCGTCCTGGTAGTGGATGCGTCCGTCCTGGGGCAGGCGCTTCTCGGAGATGTCGCAGCCGGCCAGGACCTTGATTCTCGCTGTCAGGGAGGAGCCGTCCTCGAGGCTGAGGTTCGAGACCCGGCGCAGGCGCCCGTCCACCCGGTAGCGCAGGATGTAGTGATCCTCCGCCGGTTCCAGGTGCAGGTCCGAGGCGCCCTCGATGAGGGCGTTCCGCAGGATTTCCTCGAACTGCTCCTCGACCGGAACCGAGCCCGACTCCAGGACGCTTCCGGTGTCTTCGCCTTTGGCGGCCGTGGCCCGCTGCAGGAGGTCGAGGCCGCGCTGGACCTCGCCGGGGGAGGCCACGGCCGTCACGACCATGAGGCCCGAGTGGTTGCGGATGGCGTCCGTCGCATACACGTCCGACGGATCGCTCACGGCCACCGCCAGGACGTCGTCCATGCGCAGGAAGGGCAGGACGCCGTGGACCCGGAGCTCGGGGAAGGGCACCCCGTGCTCCAGGGTGACGTCCAGAGTGCCGTGGGCCGAAGGCCGGACGTAGGGCAGGCCGTACTGCCGGGCCAGGGCCTGGGCCAGGTGCTCCTCGTTGATGAAGCCTTCCTGGATCATGATCTGACCCAGGTGCACGCCCGGACGTTCGGCTGAGCGTGCCAGAGCCGCCTGCAGCTGCTCCTCCTCCAGGAAGCCGAGGCGGACCAGGACCTCGCCCAGGAGGGTGCCGGGCTCGATCTCCGGCGGCGGGTCCGGCTCGCGCAGATAGGGGAGGCGGTCCTCCAGGCGCAGGGCCTCTCGCGCCTCGCGGACCGGCGCCGACGGATCCGCCAGGGTCATCCGG
>JALUUN010000410.1 GCA_027021325.1 Planctomycetota bacterium | reverse complement strand
GATGCGCCTCGACCAGCTCCAGGAGCTGGCCGTCGCTTCACCGGAGGAGCCCCTGGACCCGGGCGCCTTCGTCGAGCGCGTGCGCCGCCTGCGCCTGCCGAACCCCGCGGCCTCGGCGGTGCGCGTGCTCACCGTGCACGGCTCCAAGGGGCTGGAGTTCGACACCGTGGTCCTGCCGGACCTGGACTCGGCCTGGGACGAGGACCAGGCCGAGTACCTGGTGGAGCGCGAGGATCCCCTCTCGCCGCGCATCCAGCGCGTCCTGCCGCGGCCCCGCAAGGAACTCCTCCAGCACCTGCCGGCCGAGATCCAGGGTCTCGAGGCGGCACGGCGCCAGGACGCCTTCGAGGAGAACCTCTGCGTCTTCTATGTCGCCTGCACCCGCGCCCGGGAGGAGCTGCTGCTGGTGATCGCGAGGCCCTATTCCCGCAGGAGAGGCTTCAGCCCCGCCCGGCTCCTGGAAGCGGCCCTGCCCGGCGTCTTCCCGCCCGGCGCCGGAGATCCGCCGGAGGTCCTGGCGGCGGCGGGATCCCTGCGCCCGCCCGGAGAGGCCGAAGCGCCGGCGCCCGTCCCCGAGGAGGAGGTGCCGGGGCCGGAGGCCTGGCAGCCGCCCCGGCGCCCGCGCCTGCGGCCGCGCCGCACCCCCTCGGGAGCCGAGGGCGGGCCGCGGCCGGCGGCGGAGTGGATGGGCATGGCCGCCGGTGCGGGCGCCGAGACCGCACGCCGGCGGGGCCTCCTCCTCCACCGGTGGTGCGAGGAGATCGCCTGGCTCGAGGATTACGTCCTGGACGCGGAAGCCTTGTTCGCCCTCGCCGCCGCCAGGGGTCTCGACCAGGGCCTGGATCTGCAGGCCTGCTTCCAGGACTTCCAGACCATGCTGGAATCCCCGGAGATCCGCGCCGCCCTGCTGCGGAGCTCCTGGCCCGAGGGGAGCGAGCTCCACCGGGAACGCGCCTTCGCCGTCCTCCTGGAGGAAGAGGAGGGCGGCGAGATCCTGCTGCGCGGCGCCTTCGACCGCCTGATCCTCCTGCCCGGCGGGGCCGGCGCCGTGATCCAGGACTTCAAGACCGACCGCTTCGGCGGCGAGGACGCCCTGGAGGAGCGCCGCGCCTGGTACGAGCCGCAGATGAAGGCCTACCGCCGGGCCGCCGCCCGGCAGTGGGACCTGCCCCTCGAAAGGGTCCGGGCCGAACTCCTCTTCCTGGAAGCCGGCCGCCGCCTCGACGCCGGCTAGCCCCGCGCCCCGGGCGTCCCTAGGCTCCCCACGAGCCATGGAGCGCGTCCTGGTCCTGAACGTCGTCGGCCTCACGCCGGGGCTCCTGGCGACGGGCGTCCTGCCCCGCCTCGGCGCCTGGGCTGCCCGTCACGGAGTGCGCCCGCTGATGCCGGACCTGCCGGCGGTGACCTGCACGGTCCAGGCCTCCATGCTCACGGGCGAGCGCCCCTCGGTCCACGGCGCCGTCGGCAACGGCTGGTTCTTCCGCGAACTCTGCGAGGTCTGGCTCTGGCGCCAGTCCTCGCGCCTGCTCCAGGCGGACACCGTCTTCGAACGCTGGCGCGCCGAGCATCCCGGCTCCCCCACCGCCCAGTCCTTCTGGTGGTGGAACCTCCCCTCCCGTGCCGACCTGAGCCTGACGCCGCGGCCGAACTACCACGCCGACGGGCGCAAGACCCCCGACTTCCACGCCTGGCCGCTGGAGATCCGCCCCTGGCTGCGGGAACAGATCGGCGACTTTCCCCTCTTCCACTTCTGGGGGCCGGGAGCCGGCATCCGGAGCACCCGCTGGATCACCGACGCCGCGATCCTCGTCTCCCGCCGCTACCGGCCGGGCCTGCACCTCGTCTACCTGCCCCACCTGGACTACGACCTGCAGCGCTTCGGGCCGGACTCGCCC
>JALUUN010000409.1 GCA_027021325.1 Planctomycetota bacterium | reverse complement strand
CCGGGACGCTGGCCGTGGTGCTGGCGAAGCCGGCGGCATCGGCCGTGAGGGTGACGCCCAGGGTGGCGGAGCCATCGAGGTCGAGGACCGTCCCGGCGCAGGGAAAGCCGCTGGGGATGGTCACGAGCCCCGTGCCGCTGGCGTGGATCAAGGCGACGCGGCCGCCCGGGGTGGCGCCGTCCACCGAGAAGGCCATGGAGCCGGGGCAGGTGCCGCTCACCGTCAGGGCGAAGGCGGGCGGTCCGCCGGCGCAGTTGTTGGTCAGGATGCTGACGTCCCCGGTCGAGCGGTTCGGGACGAAGATGTCCAGGTCGCCGTCACCGTCGAGGTCGGCCTCGTCGGCGTTCTCGGGGCTGCTGCCCACCGGGAACAGGGCGCCGGCGCCGAAGCTGGCGCCGCCGAGATTCGGCAGCACCGACACATGGTTCGAGCTCTGTCCCACGGCCACGATGTCGATGTCGCCGTCGCAGTCATAGTCCCCGGAGCTGAGCTGGCTGGTGTTGGAGACGCCGCTGTTCCAGCTGGTGAAACCGCTGCCGGCGGTGGTCTGGGTGTAGACGATCACAACCTCGAGAACGTTGCCGCTGGCGGCCGCGGCCAGGTCGTCGTCGCCGTCGCCATCCAGGTCGTCTGCGGTGATGCCTTCGGGCCGCAGCTGGGAACCGGTGGACAGCGACGCGGTCATGGCGAAGCTTCCGGCGGTGTTCGTGTAGATGGAGATGCTGCGGTCGTCGTGGTTCGTGACCGCGAGATCCAGGTCGCCATCGCCATCGAAGTCGCCGAGGGCGGCGCCGCGCGGGTCGCCACCGGCAGCCATGGTCATGACTGTGAAGCCTCCGAGGCCGTCGTTGGTCATGACGCTGGCCGAGTTGGAGCTCCGGTTGGCGACCGCCAGGTCGATGTCGCCGTCGCCGTCGAGGTCGCCGCTGTCCAGGCCGCGAGGCTCGATGCCGACGCCCAGGGTGGCGCCGTTCATGAAGTTGCCGAAGCCGTCGTTGAGGCCGATCTGGACTGCGGCGTTGTTCTTCAGGGCGACCGCCAGGTCGGCGTCGCCGTCGCCGTCGAGGTCGGCAGCCTGGAGGGCGCCGGGGCTGCTGCCCGCCGGCAGGAACCAGGAGCCGCCGAGAACGAAGCCGCCAGCGCCGTCGCCCAGGAGGAACTGGACGCGGTTCGGAGCGTCCACGGTGGTCGCCAGGTCCATGATCCCGTCGCCATTGAAGTCGGCGGCGGCGCTGTCGCTCGGCTGGCTGCCGACGGACCAGTTCTGGCTGGAGAAGTCCTGCGCTCGGAGGGTCCCGGCGCTCAGGAGGGCGGCGCCCAGGAGGAGGGAGGTCGTGTGGAGTCGGTTCATCTCGAGGGTCCAGGGGGTGCCTGGTGGGATTCTCAGGTGGTTGCAGGGCGGGGCGCCCGGGGGCTGCGCCTCCAGTCGAGAGGGGCGCAGAGGCGGCCCTTTTCCTCCTCAGTCCCAGAGCTCTCCGGACAGAATGAGGGAGAATCCCCGGGGCCTGCGCCATTCCTCTTCAGGCGGGCGCCGCCCCTGCCGTCTCATGCGTCTGGATCCCGAGAGCTGGAGCCGGGTCAAGGCCCTCTTCGAGGAGGCCCTGGCCCTCGATCCGGGGGCGCGGAGCGCCTTCCTGGAGGAGCGCACCCGCGGCCGGCCGGATCTCCGGCGCGAGGTGGAGTCCCTGCTTCGGGGACTGGAGGAGGCGCCGGAGATCCTGGAGCGACCCGCCCGGGAGCTCTTCCCGGACATGGGCGCGGAGCCGGCTGCCGGCGGACCGGGGCCCGGTCTCCGGGTCGGTTCCTGGGTTCTGGAAGCCGAGATCGCCCGCGGCGGCATGGGCTCGGTCTGGAAGGGCGTGGATCCCGAGGACCCTTCCCGCCCGGTCGCCATCAAGTTCCTGCGCCGGGAGCTCGATTCGGTCCCGATGCTCCGGCGTTTCGCCCGCGAACGCCGGGCGCTGAACCGCCTGCACCACCCGAACATCGCCCGGCTCCTGGACGCCGGCGCCCTGCCCACCGGCCAGCCCTGGCTGGCCATGGAGCTCGTCCACGGGGTTCCCATCGACCGCTTCTGCGCGGACCGGCGCCTGGGCCTGCGCGACCGGCTGCGCCTCTTCCAGGAGGTCTGCCGCACCGTGGACTACGCTCACCGCCACCTTCTGGTCCACCGCGACCTGAAGCCGGCGAATATCCTGGTGACTCCCGAGGGGCGGCCGGTCCTCCTGGACTTCGGCGTGGCCAAACTCCTGGACGAGGACGAGACGACCGGGCCCGGGCTGACGGCGCAGCACGCCCTGCCCCTGACGCCGGACTTCGCCGCTCCCGAGCAGATCCAAGGCGGCCTCGTGAGTCCGGCGGCCGACGTCTATGCCCTGGGGGTGCTCCTGTTCCGCCTCGTCACGGGGATGCGCCCCTACGCCGCCGGCACCCTGCCGCCGCTGGAGATCGAGCGCATTGTCTGCGAGAAGCCCGTTCCCCGGCCCTCCTCCGTCCTGCCCGCCCGCGGCGAGGCTCCGAGTCCCGGTCTGCCCCGTTCCGAGGCCCTGCGCCGGCGGCTCCGCGGCGACCTGGACCGCATCGTTCTCTACGCCCTGAACAAGGAGCCGGAGCGGCGCTATCCCTCGGCCGAGGCCCTGGCCGCCGACCTGGATCGCTATCTGCGCGGCGAGCCGGTCCTGGCGCGCAGCCCCTCGGCCGGCTATCTGCTCCTGAAGGCGGCCCGCAAGCAGCCCTGGGCGGCGGCCGGCCTGCTCCTGGCCTTCCTCGGCCTGGTGAGCACTCTGGGCGTCTTCCTCTGGCAGCGGGGCAAGGTCGAGGCGAGCCTCTACTACGCCCAGGAGCGGGCCCAGCTGAACGAGATCATCCGCCGCGCCCTGGGGGTGGACTTCGACGGCTCCCTGGCCTGGCTGGAGCGCTCGCGCCTCGGTGTTCAGCGCAGCCTGGAGCTCCTGGAGGCCTATCTCAACACCCCCGAGGTGCGCCAGGACGAGTGGGTGCACGCCGGATACAAGCACTTCCTGGGCATGGCCTGGCTGCCCCACGACCTCGACCGGGCCGAGGAGCTCCTCCTCAGCGCCGCCGCCGACCGCGCGCGCCTGCACCCGCCGGACCATCCGGAGCGCGCCGAGAGCGAGCACGGCCTCGGGGTCGTGGCCTGGCGCAAGGGGCAGTATCGGAAGGCCGTGACCCGGTTCCGCCGCAGCCTGGAGATCCGGGAAGAGGCCTTCGGACCGGTGAGCCAGCCGGTTGCCGAGAGCCTGAAGTTTCTGGGCATGACGCTTGCGGAGATGGACGAGTTCGGCGCCGCCCGCAAGTGCCAGGAGCGGGCGCTTGCCATCCACCGCGAGCTGTACGGGAGCACCGATCCGCATGCTTCCAACCACCTGGCGGAGATCGCCGCCGCCGAGGGCGACCTGGACGCGGCGATCGAGGCGGTCTCCCGGGCGGTGGCGGCCGAAGAGGCCATGTACCGGCCCACGGGCCACCCGGATCTGGCTACCAGCCTCCACAACCAGGGCGTCCTCCGCGCCCGGGCCGGGCGTTTCGCCGAGGCCGCACTCTCCTTCGCCCGCAGCCTGGAACTGCGCGAGCACTTCTTCCCCGGCGACGCCGTCCTGCTCGGCAGGACCCGCTTCTACCTGGCGCGGGCCTGGTGGTACGCCGGTGAGCGCGAGTCGGCGCTCCGGACCCTGCGCGAGACTGCCGGTACGCTCGCGGCTGCCGGCGGCGAGGAGGAGCAGGCCCTCCTGAGACAGGTTCTGGCCTTCTGGGAGGAAGCCGCCGGGATCGCGGGCCGCGACCTGGCCGCGGATCCGGTCTGGCTGGAGGTGCGCCGCGTGCTGCCTGAGGGCTGAGCGGGGAGCTCAGAAGGCGCGGGAGGAGCCGTCGTTGCGGAAGGCAGCGTGACAGTCCACGCAGCTCTGCTCCAGGGCGTCGAGGGCGGCACGGTTCTCTTCCAGGGAGGTGACCGCGCCGCGCCGGGCGAGGGCCTCGATCTCGCGGGCGAAACGGATGCTGCGGAGCATTCCCTCGCGCCAGGCCTCGGGCTTCGCCTGCGCCTCTTCGAGCTCCAGGGTGTCCTCGAAGAGGACGGCGAGCTCGGCGGCGCTGCGGGCGGCGTCGAGGTCGGGGTGCGCGGGGTCGGGCGCCCAGCCGGCTTCGCCGCGTTCCTCCAGGAAGTCCTGGATGCGGGTCGCACGCACCATGGCGGCGCGCACCCCGGCCAGGGGGGCGCGGGAAGGGAAGTCCCAGGCGTAGGCCGCGGTCTCCTCGGGCGTCGGCATGGGCTCGGTGGCAATGGCGCGGTACAGGCCCTCGTAGCGCCTCGAGGTGCCGCACCACTGGCGCATCTCGGCAATGGCCTGCTCGCGCTCGACTCCGTCCAGGACCACGCGGCCGATGGCGGCGGCGGCGGGACCGCGGTGCTTGCCGTGGAAGCAGTGGACGTAGAAGGGGCCGGGGAGCTCGCGGAAGGTCTTGGCGATCTGCAGGAGCTCGTCGCGGGTGAAGCCCGAGTAGCGGATGGGCACGTGGACGTAGCGCAGGCCGTATCGTGCGGCGGCCGCGGCCTGCGGGGGCTTGCCATCCACGGAGAGGATCGTGCGGATGCCCATGTCGGCGAGGCGCTGGAAGGCCGCCTCGTCCAGGG
The DNA here is from genome assembly GCA_027021325.1 of Planctomycetota bacterium. GTDB lineage: Bacteria > Planctomycetota > UBA1135 > UBA1135 > UBA1135 > JALUUN01. The sequence continues at coordinate 4,114 of JALUUN010000409.1, read as the reverse complement.
GTTCACCTCCGGAAACGATGTTCTCGCTCAGGTGGAAGACATGGTGCAGATCGGACCAGTCGGCGGGGCGCGCTTCGTCCAGGGGCCGGGCGGCGGCCAGTTCCCAGGCGGAGGCCTCGCCCAGGGCCACCGGCGGATCCAGTTCCCAGGGCACCTGCGCCCAGGCTTCCGGGGGTTCCTCCGTGGCCTCGACCTCGCGGCCACAGCCGAAGGCGGCCAGGAGGGCGGCCAGGAGGGCCGGGAGGGCGGGACGGGGACGGGAGGGCAGGCCCATGGGCATGGCGGTCCGGGATTCTAGGCGCCGGCCCGGGGACGGGGGCCGGAGGCCGGTCCTGGAGACGCAAACCCCGTGCCGTCCTCCGGCCTTCCTCCTGCCTCGCCGGGCGTCACCGGGGGGAAACGGCCCGGGATTCCGGGCCTCCCCGCGGGACGGAGCCGGGGCCTTCTCCCCGCCGGCTCCCCCGGTGGGAGCGCTACCCTTGCCGGCCCCATGGCCGAGCCTCTCCTTCCCTGCGTCCGCGTCGAGCCTCCGGGGCCGGTCCGGGCCTCGGTGATCTGGCTCCACGGGCTTGGCGCCGACGGCCACGACTTCGAGCCCATCGTCCCCGAGCTGGGCCTGGAGTCCTCTCTCGGGGTCCGCTTCCTCTTCCCCCACGCCCCGCGCATTCCGGTCAGCCTCAACCTGGGCATGATCATGCCGGCCTGGTTCGACCTCCGGGTCCTGGGCGGAACCGGCGTGGACGTGGACGAGGCCGGGCTCCGGCGCTCGGCGGCCCGCATCGAGGCCTTGATCGAGCGCGAGCGGGAGGAGGGGATCCCGGACGAGCGCATCGTCTTGGCCGGCTTTTCCCAGGGCGGCAGCCTCGCCCTGCACACCGCCCTGCGCCACCCTCGCCGCCTCGCCGGCGTCCTCGGCCTCTCGACCTTCCTGGTCCTGGGCGACCGCCTGCAGGAGGAGGCGGCCGAGGTCAACCGCGACCTTCCGGTCTTCCTGGCCCACGGCAGCTTCGATCCCATGGTGCCCCTGGAGGCGGGACGCCGGACGCGCGAGGCCCTGGAGGCCCTCGGCTGGCCCGTGGAGTACCACGAGTACCCGATGCAGCACCAGGTCTGCCTGGAAGAGATCCGGGAGGTCGGCGCCTTCCTGCGCCGGGTGCTCAGCGGCGGGGAAGAGGAGGCGCAGGAAGAGGAGGCACAGGAAGAGGAGGCACAGGGAGAGGAGGCACAGGGAGAGGAGGCACAGGGAGAGGAGGCGCAGGGAGGGGAGGCGCAGGGAGGGGAGGCCTGAGGCCCGCCCGCCTCAGCCCGCCGCCGCCCGCATCTCCTCGCGCACGCCCTCGAGGAGGCGCTTCGTCGCCAGGATGCCCTCCTCCTCGGGCAGCATGCTCCCCTCGTACTCGATGCCGATCCAGCCGCGATACCCGGCCTCGCGCACGATGCCGAGCATCTTCCGGTAGTCGGTGTTGCGCTCGTTGCCCTGCTCGTCGAAGTCGTGGGACTTGGCGCTCACGGCCCGCGCCCAGGGCATGAGTTCCCGGACGCCCTGGTAGCGGTCGTACCACTGGCCGCCACTGAGGTGGAAGTTGCCGAAGTCGGGCAGGGTGCCGATGCGCGGATGGTCCACGGCCTTCATGACCGAGGCCAGCCAGGCGCCGTTCGAGCTGAGGCCGCCGTGGTTCTCGACCAGGACGTTCAGCTCGAAGGTGTCGCCGATCTCGGCGAGGCGCCGCAGGCCGTCGGCGGCGAGGCGCCGCTGTTCGTCCTCGCTGCCCTCGGAGGCGGCGTTGACGCGGATCGAGTGGCAGCCGAGGAAGCGGGCCGCTTCCAGCCAGCGGATGTGATTGCGGACCGCCTGCAGGCGGGCGTTCCGGTCGGGATCGCCAAGGCGGCCCTCGCCATCGCACATGATGAGGAGGCTCTGGACGCCCTCGCCTTCGCAGCGGGTCTTCAGCTCCTGGAGAAAGGCCCGGTCCCTGGCCTGGTCCTTGAAGAAGGAGTTCACATACTCGACGCCGCCGAGGCCCCAGGAGCGGGCGCGGGCGGGGAAGTCCAGGGTGCTCATCTCCCCGGCGAAGAGGGTCCGGTGCAGGGACCACTGGGCCAGGGAGATCCGGAAGTCCCAGGGTTCGCCGGGGTTCGCCGGGCCGGCGGCCGGGGCCTGGAGGGCCGACGGCCGCAGGAGGGCGGGGCCCAGGGCGGCGAGGGAGGCGCGGGACAGGAACTGGCGGCGGCTCGGCGGGACCGGGGGCATGGAGGGAACATCCTAGCCCGGCAGGCCTTTCCGTTCCCAGGCGGCGGCCGCGCCTCCGCGCCGGGTTGCCAGGGCCGCCCTGCAGCGGTCATGGGATAGACTTCAAGGGTCATGCGTCTCCTCCCCTCCGTCCTGGCCGTGGCCCCCGCTTTGCTCCTCGCCGCCCCCCTCGGAGCCCAGGGCCGCCATGAAGGCTGCGAAGAAGAGCTTCGAGACCTGATCCTGGACACTCTTGCCGTCGTCGGTGAGGCGCGGCTGAGCAACGGGGACCAGTACATCCGGATCGAGGTCTCGGCCCTGGCTCCCTGGAAGGTCGCCGGTATGCGGGCCTTCGTCGACTATGGCCCGCCCCCGGAGGATGCCCAGGGCAACCCCGATGTCGGTTCCTTTCCGTACCAGGCGACCTTCGACCCGGGGCCTCGCCGCGCCTTGTACGTCCCGATGGCCGACCTCGGTCTCTCCTTCTGCCTGGAAACGGTCATGAATGTCTCCGTCCAGGTCGAACTCGTAGAGCTGGACGCCTTCGGCAACGTCGCCAATGCCGATACGGCCTGGGTGGATGGGGTGAACTCCTTCAGCGGAACGGTCTTCGGCCGCTGGTTTCCCTGGCTGACCTGCTGTGAGGACTGTGGTGGGCCGATGACGCTCACGCCGCATCCTCCGGTCTTCAAGCGCGGGCGAGTCAACGCCCTGGAAGCCGGCAACGGTCCCGCCGGAAAGGTGGTTCGTTTCCTGGCCAACGACGGAACGATCGGTTGCAGCGGCGGCCGTCTCCTGGATCAGCTCGGACTGCAAGCCCTGGACCTCTTGAGTCCGGTGACTCTCCTGGGAAGCCGGACCGCCGACCCGACGGGGACCGCGGTCCTGGACTTCGACCTCCCGCTCCAGGTGTCCCCGGGACTCTACGGCTTCCAGGCCTTCGTCTTCGACGGCGTCGCCGGGATCAGCAGCGTCAAGTCCCAGGCGATCGTCGTCCAGGTGGACTGAAGCCGGGCGGGACAGCCGCGGGGTCGGCGTGGACCTCGAGGCCGGTGTGCCCGCGCAGCAGGCTCGCCGGCCAGGCCGGGTCCTCCGGGCCTCCCAGGAGGGCCCGGAGCGCTTCCCGCTTGCTTTTCCCGAAGGCAAGGAGGCGGAGGCACCGGGCCTCGTGCAGGTCGGCGAGGCCCAGGGTCACCGCCCGCTCCGGAACCCGGCCGTCCGCGAAGGCGAAGGCGTTGGCCTCCCGGGTCTCCGGGCTCAGCTCGACGACGCGCAGGCGGCTGTCCGGCGGAGAGCCCGGCTCGTTGAAGGCCACGTGGCCGTTGCGGCCGAGGCCGAGGAGCTGGAGGTCGAGGCCGCCCGCCGCCCGGATCGCCGCCGGGTACTCCCGGGCCTGGCGCTCCAGGCCTTCGGGGTCGAGGTCGCCGCGGAGGAAGTGGACCCGTCCGGGCTCGAGGTCCACCCGGTCCACGAGATGCTCCCGGAGGAAGCGCTGGAAGCTCGCGGGGTGCTCCGGGGGGAGGCCGAGGTACTCGTCCAGGTGGAAGAGGCGGACGACGGCGAAGGACAGGCCCTCCTCCCGGTGCAGGCGCAGGAGTTCGGCGTAGACCGGGATCATGGTCCGGCCGGTGGCGCAGCCGAGGACATAGCGGCGGCCCGCTTCCGCGGCCTCGCGGATGCCCCGCGCGATCTCCGCCGCCACCGCCCGGGCGGCGGAGGCGGCGTCGGGCCAGATCCGCAGAGGAACGGGGGGAGAGGCGCCCGCCATGAGGCGGAGTTGTAGCCGCGCCCGGCCCCGCGGCCGGTTCCGGACCGGCCGGGACCGCCTGCGGGGGCGGCTCAGCCCTCGGGCTGGAAGTCGAAGCTCCGGTCCACACCGGCGAG
>JALUUN010000408.1 GCA_027021325.1 Planctomycetota bacterium | reverse complement strand
CCGCCTCCTCCTCCAGGCGCCGGGCCCTTTCCAGGAACTCCTGCCGCAGGGTGGCGTCCTCGAGGCCCGGGAGGTTGATGCGCACGTTCAGGGCGGCGCCGCGCACCGCCGTCCGCGCGCAGAGGGCGCCGACGCCGGCGTCGGAGACCGAGGACTCCATGCCGGTCCGGGCCATGGCCTCGAGGACCTCGAAGCTCCGGACCGCGGTCTCCATGACGCGCAGGGGGACCTCGATGGCCCGGCGCGTGGCCTCCTGGACGGCGGCCGCCTTGGCCGCCTTCTCCTCCTCATCGCCCTCCGGCAGGCGCCAGGCCGCCATCACGCCGTGGAAGGCCTCGGTGTCCTCGTCGAGGAGCCGGAGCAGGGTGTCGTGGCATGCCTTGCCGTGCACCGCGTGGTCGCTGAACTCCTCCCAGCGCTCGTCCCAGCCGCGGCGGTGGCTGCTCAGGTTCGCGACCATGGTGCCCAGGGCCGCGCCCAGGGCCCCGGCCAGGGCGGCCACCGAGCCGCCGCCGGGCGCCGGCGACTCCGAGGCGGTCTCGTGTACGAAGTCCTCGACGCTCCGGTCCACGAGGCGCTTGCCCTTGGGCCGGATCCGGTACTCGATGATCTTCTCCTCGGGGTCGAAGGGCTTGAGCTCGTCCAGACCCATGGAGCGGATGGCGATCTTGATGAGCTCGCGGTCGGAAACCCCCAGGGAGCGCTTCTGCTTGCGCAGGAAGTAGCGCCCCGCGTCGAGCATCGCCTGCAGGGGGATGAGGCCGACCAGTTCGCTGCCGGTGACGCGGACACCGCGCGCCCTTGCCTTCTCGCAGCACTCGTCGAAGGCCACGTGCACCGGCGTCACCGTCAGGTTGGTGAGGTTCATGCTCACCTGGCAGATGCCGTACTCCTCGATGTACCAGCCGATCGCCTTGACGCACTTCAACGAGCCGGGGATCCAGACCGGTTCGCCCTTCTCGTCACGCACGATGGGACCGGTCAGGGGGTGGCCTTCGCGCCGGATCCGGCCCTTCTCGCGGATGTCGAAGGCGATGGCGTTGGCGCGCCGGGTCGAGGTGGTGTTCAGGTTGATGTTGTAGGCGACCAGGAAGTCCCGGGCGCCGACCGCGGTGGCGCCGCTTCGGGGCTGAAACTCCGCGGGGCCGAAGTCCGGTTTCCACTCCGGGTCCTGCAGGCGCTCGGGCAGGGCCTCGTACTCGCCGGCCCGGACCCGGGCGAGGTTGCGCCGCTCCGGGCGCGTGGCGGCGTATTCGTAGAGGTAGACCGTCAGGCCGAGCTCCTCGCCGAGACGCCGCCCGAGCTCGCGGGCGTAGTCGACGGTCTCCTCCATGCTGAGGCCGGCCACCGGCACCAGGGGGCAGACGTCCAGGGCGCCGAAGCGCGGGTGCTCGCCCTGATGCTGGCGCATGTCGATGAGTTCGGCGGCCTTGCGCGCGCCGGCCACGGCGCCCTCCAGCACCGCCTCGGGCTCGCCGACGAAGGTCACGACGGTCCGGTTCGTGGCCTGGCCGGGGTCCACGTCCAGGACTTCGACGCCCTCGACCCCGCGGATGGCGTCGGCGATGGCCTGGATGACGGCCGGATTCCGGCCCTCGCTGAAGTTGGGGACGCACTCGAGGATCCGCTCCATGGGGCGCACAATCTACGGCCGCGCCCGCCTTCCTGCCGCTCCTGTCCCGGCATCCGCCGGCGGCTCGTGTCTTCAGGAGCGGATCCCCTCGGCCAGCAGGCCTTCCAGCCACAGGGTGTCCACCCGGCCGGCGCGGAAGTCCTCATGCTCGAGGAGGCGGCGGTGCAGGGGCAGGGTGGTCGGGACACCTTCGACCTCGGCCGTGTCCAGGGCCCGGAGGAGGCGGGCGATGGCCTCGGCACGGTCGCGGCCGTGGCCGATGACCTTGGCGATCAGGGAGTCGTACCAGGGCGGAATGCGGCCGCCTTCCTTCAGGTGGGTGTCCACACGGATCCCCTCGCCCCCGATGCGGAAGCGCGTGAGCGTTCCGGGAGCGGGCCGGAAGCCGTCGTCGGGGTCCTCGGCGTTCACCCGCAGTTCGATGGCGTGGCCTGAGAAGCAGACCTCCTCCTGGCGGCAGGGGAGCTCGCGGCCGGCGGCGACTTCGATCATGGCCCGCGCCAGGTCGATGCCGGTGACGGCCTCGGTGACCGGGTGCTCGACCTGCAGGCGGGTATTCATCTCCAGGAACAGGAGTTCGCCCTCGGGCGAGAGCAGGAACTCCATGGTCCCGGCCCCGCGGTAGCCCCAGGAGGCGGCGGCGCGGGCGCAGAGGGCGCCGTAGTGCTCGCGGGCAGTGGCGTCGAGGGCCGGCGACGGCGCTTCCTCCAGGAGTTTCTGGTGGCGGCGCTGCACCGAGCACTCCCGCTCGCCCAGATGCAGGGCCCGGCCACGGCCGTCGCCGAGGACCTGGAACTCGATATGCCGTCCGCCCTCGAGGTACTTCTCCAGGTACAGGGCCGGATCGCCGAAGGCGGCCTCGGCCTCCCGGGCCGCCTCCTGGAAGGCCCGGCGCACCTCCTCCTCGTCCTCACAGCGGCGGATGCCGCGGCCGCCGCCGCCGGCGTCGGCCTTGAGGGCCACCGGGAAGCCGGTCTCCCGGGCGCAGGCCACGGCTTCCTCGGCGCTTTGGAGCAGGCCCGGGCTGCCGGGGACGACCGGGAGTCCGGCTTCGCGAGCCGCCCGGCGGGCGCGGACCTTGCGGCCCATGAGATCCATGGTCCCCGGCCGCGGCCCGAGGAAGCGGATCCCGTGCTGCTCGCAGAGAGCGGCGAAGACCGCGTTCTCGGCCAGGAAACCCCAGCCGGGGTGCAGGGCCGAGCAGCCGGTCTGGCGCGCTGCCTGGACCACCTCCTCCATCTTCAGGTAGCTCTCCCCGGCCGGGCCCGGCCCCAGGCAGACGACCTCGTCGGCCTCCTCCAGGTAGGGATGGCCGGCCTCCAGGTCCGCGGTCGAGGCTGCGGCCACCACCTCGGCGCCGAGCTCCCGGCAGGCGCGCAGGATGCGGGCCGCGACCTCGCCGCGGTTGGCCAGGAAGATCCGCTGGAACATGGGCTGGAGGATAGCCGCGCGCCTCAGAGGCCGGCCGCGCCCAGGAACAGGACCACTCCGGCGGCGACGAGGGCGGCCCCGGCCCAGGCCCGGAGCGGATGGCGCTCGCCCAGGAGGAGCACCGCCAGAGGGATGGAGAAGAGGGGGGTGGCGGCCGAGAGGCTGGTCGCCGCGCCCGTGGGCGCCCACTTCAGGCCGGCGTTCAGGAGGACGATGCCGAGGACGGTCCCGATCAGGGCCGGCGGGGTGAGCTCGCGCTGCGCGCGGCGGTCGGCGGCGAAGGCGCGCAGGCCGGCGGCTCCCCGGTGCAGGAGGAGGATGGCGACCAGGACCGCCGCCGAGCCCAGGAGGCGCCAGACGCTGGCCTCCAGGGGCTCGACCCGGCCGAGGCCGGCGCGGCTCAGGAGGTTGCCCGTGGACCAGAGAAGGGCGGTGAAGACCGCCGCCAGGACCCCCGCGGCGTCGCCCCGGCGGCGCGGGCGCGGCGCCGACTCGGCAAGGATGCCTCCGCCGACCACGGCTGCCGCGCCGGCCCACTGCAGCGGGCCCAGGACCTCCCCGAAGACGGCCCAGGCGCCGGCTGCGGTGAGGATCGGCGTCATCTGGATCAGGATCAGGGTGCGGGTGACCCCGAGGTGGGCGAGGGCGGCGAAGTAGAGCCAGTCGCCCAGCCCGATGCCCAGGGCGCCGCTTCCCAGGAGGAGGCCGAGGTCGCGGCCCGAGGGCGGCGCGCCGCGGCGGCCGAGGGCGGCCAGGGCCGCGCAGAGCAGTCCGAGGAGGACGGCCGCCAGGAGGTTCTTCCAGAGGGCCGTCGCCAGCGCCGGGTGGCGGAACAGGCGTTCGCGGAAGAGGACGGTCGCCACTCCCCAGCAGCCGGCCGAGGCCAGGGCCGCGATCTCACCGGCCGCCGCGAAGGGGGCCTGGGCCGCTTGCAGGAGCAGCAAGGCTTCAGTCCGAGGGCTCGGGCGGCCAGCTCCGGCTCAGGCGCAGCTCCGGCTGGCCGGGGGAGAGGCGCAGGGGCTCGCGGGAGGCGGGGCCGCCGGGGCGCGTGAGCAGCAAGGTGTAGTCGCCCGGGCCGACGGGGCCGAGCCGCTGTTCGCCGCCTTGCAGGTAGTCGAGGCTCGCGGCCATGGCCTGCATGCCCGTCCAGAGCGCCGAGACCGGGGCGCCGTGTTCGTCGAGGAGCAGGGCCTGGACGCCCCGGGCCGGGCGACCCTCGCGGTCCAGGACCAGGACCGTGACCAGCGTGCCCGGGTCCAGGCGCAGCTCCACCTCCGCCGTCGCTCCGGGGGCGAGCTCCACCTTCCGCCGCGCCTCGCCCGCGGCCGGGTGCCGGGCCAGGACCTCGCCCGGCCCCGGCGGCAGGTGCTCCAGAAGGAGACGCCCGTCGGCGTCCGTGGCCTGGAGAGCGACCAGGCTGACGGGCTGCCCCTCGGCGTCGAGATAGAAGACGCCGGCACCGGAGAGCGGCCGGCCCTGGAGATCGAGGACCCGGACCTCCAGCTGGGCCGGCGGGCGCAGGCGCAGTTCGACCTCGGTGAAGCCCGAGGACTCCGGCCCCAGGTGCAGGCCGTGGAGGGTCTCCGTGGACCAGTCCCCCTGGCTGCCGAGGAGGGGCAGGGCGCCGGGACCGGCGGTGACCACCCAGGTCCCGGCCTCGAGGTAGGGGAACTCGGCGACACCGTCGGCGCCCGTGTTCCGGTAGCCCGCGCCCTGGACGTTGCCCGGCGGGCGGACCAGGACCGGCATCCCGCTCAGGGGATCTCCGGTCACGGCGTCGAGGACCCGAACGCGCAGGCCGTGGGCCGGAAGCTCCACGTCCAGATCGCGCACCGCCTCGCCCCGGAGCTCGACGGTCGTGGTCCAGGCCGAGCCGCCGCCGAGGTTCACCTCGCCGACCGACAGGAGCCAGGTGCCCTCGGGGACGCCGTCGATCTCGTAGTAGCCGTCCTGGTCGGTGCTCGCCGAGAGGAAGGCGGCGCCGGAAGTGAGCATGGCTGTCAGTCCGGGGGCGGGCTGGCCGCCGCGGGTGACGAAGCCGCGCAGGAGGGTGCGCGGCCGGAGGCCACCGAGGAGGACCTCGGCACGCTCGCCCTCGGCCACCTCGACGAAGGCCGAATCCGTGGCCATTCCTGCGAGCTCCCCGCTCAGAAAGCCCTCGAAGCCGCTCGTTCCGGTCTGGAAGCAGGTCACGGTGTAGCGCCCTGGTGGCAGGTTCTCGAACAGGAGGGCGCCGTCCTCCCCGGTCTGGCCGGCGCGCGACTCCCGGTTCTCCAGGCCGAAGACGCTCACCGCGTCGCCGGCCCGCGGCCGGCCCTCCTCGTCCTGGACGAGGATGCGGAGGGCGCCGCCGCGCCCGAGGCGGAGGAGGAGCGGGGCCGGCGGGGCGCCCGGCAGCAGGTCCAGGACCTCGCTCCGCGCCGGGGCGAAGCCCTCGGCTTCGGCGGTCACTTCCCAGAGACCCGGGCCGAGGCCGTCGAGGGTGAAGGTGCCGTCCTCGGCGCTCCGGGTCTCGGGGCCGGTGCCGGCCTCGCGGGTCCAGGCGCCGAGGAGGTCGAAGGCGGTCCGCGCCGGCCGCGCCGCCACCCGGGCCCCGGCCACCGGCTCGCCCTCGGCTCCCGCCAGCACCCGACCGCTCAGCTGGAGGCCGGGGAGGAGCCGGACGACATGGGGACCCGGAGGCAGTCCGTCGAGGCGTTCGCGGTGCTCGGCGTGGCCGGCGGCGCGCACCCGGAGCTCCAGGCGCGGCCCGGGCAGGGGGCCGAGGCGACACCGTCCCTCGGCATCCGTCGCGCCGCCGTGCGCCCAGGGCCACAGGGCGGCCAAGGTGGGGCCGCCCTCGGCCAGAGGCCGCCAGTCCACCAGCGCCTGGGTGAGGGGGGCGCCCGTGGTCTCGTCCAGGACCTGGAGCTCCAGGAAGCGGGCCGGGCGCAGGGGAGGCACCGCAGCCACGGTGGTGCCGCCGGCCTCGACGCGGACCAGGCGCGGAAGGGTCCTGGGCTCGAAGCCCCGGGCCAGGACCACGACCTGATAGTCGCCGGGGGCGAGCGGTCCCGCCCGGAAGGCGCCGCGAGGGTCGCTTCGGGTCACCGTCCCGCCGGGCAGCCGCTCCAGGAGCCCGAAGGGATCGGCCTCGTCGCCGGCGACCTGGAGCAGCCGCGGCAGGAGGCTCGCGTCCGGCAGGACGCCGACCACCGCATCCGCCACCGGCCGGCCCTCTTCGTCGCCGACGCGGCCGGCGACGAAGCCGCCGGCGCGCAGGCGCAGCTCGAGGACCGCGGGCCCGGGGCCCTCCAGGCGTACGCTGCCGCGGGCGGGGGCGGCGCGCTCGCTGCGCAGACGCAGCGTCCACAGCCCGGGGGCGAGATCCGGGATGCTCAGGATCTCCTCCCGGCTCTCCTGCCAGCCGCCGTGCAGGAGGCTCAGCATGCGCCCCAGGGCCAGGGCCTCCTCGCCGCCGCCGGGGAGGGGGCCGGCGAAGTCCAGACGCCAGGCGTAGGGTTCGCCAGGCAGCTCGCTCCGGTCCACGCGCACTTCCAGGAGGGCGGCCGGGCGGTCGGTGCGAAGGAGGACCTCGGTGCCCTCGCCGGGGACGGCCGGCGCCGACCAGCGGCCGGCGGCCAGGGCGGCGGCGCGGCGCGGGCGGCGGCCGGCAGGCCGTTCCAGGTGCCCTTCCGGGGCTTCGGCGATGCGCAGGGTGCCGTCGGCCTCCTCCAGGAGGAAGCGGGCCGGGGCGAGCACGCCTCCCTCGGCGTCCAGCGCCGTCAGCCGGAGGAGCGCTGCGTTCTGGCGTTCCGGACCGCCCTCCGGCGCTGGCGCCGCGACGGCCTCGCGGGCCGGCGAGGCGGCCCCGGACAGGGAGGGCGACGCCGCGCTCTCCGGTTCGGTTCCATCCCAGGGCCCGAGGAGGAGGCCGAGGCCTGCCAGGATCAGGACCAGGACGAGGAGCGGGAGGGGCCGGCGCATGGGCTCGGAGCTGTGCGGGAACCCTCTACGATACGAACCGGCATGCTGCTTTCTTCGCTGCTCCTTTTCCTCGCCGCCCAGGAGCCGGCTGCCGGGCTGGAGCAGCCCCGGGCCGCCGCCTGGTCGCCCCGCCACGGCCGCGTCGCGGTCCTGGACCGGGGCGGTCGCCGGCTGCTTCTCTTCGACGTCCTGCTCCGCCCCCTCGGCACCCGGGAGGTCCAGGCGGAGCGCCTGCGCTTCACCGCCGGCAGCTTCTGGCTCCTGGATCCCGAGGGCACCTGGCGGCGCCTGGACGGCGAGGGCCGGCCCGGGCCGGCGGAAGTGCCCGGCTTCTTCCTGGGCCGGCTCCTGGAGGAGGATCCCTCCCCGGACGGGCCCGGCGGGCGCCGCCTCCTCCTGGAGGGCGGACGCCTGCGCTGGGGGCTGGCGCCCTGGGAACACCCCGGCGAGGTCGAGTGGGGGCCGGGCTGGGCGGCGCTCCGCTTCCGCCTCTTCGGCCGTCCAGCGGCGGTGCTCCTGGCCCGCCGCGAAGGGGAGGAGGCCTGGCGCACCCTGCCGGTCGCCGCAGACCGGGGCGACCCGCTGCTCTGGCGGGCCTTCCTGCGTGGCACCGTGCCCGGGGAGACCTGGGAGGTCCAGCTGCCCGAGCCGGCGCCGTCCTGGCCGCCGGCGGCGCCGCGGCGGATCCTCCTCGTGGTCCCGGAGGTGGCGCCCGGCGGGCCGCGGCCGGTGGAGGTCCTCCCGGCCGGCCCTAACGCAGGGTGACCTGGAGCTCCAGCCGCTGCCCCTCGCGCTCGACCGTCACCGGGACGGTGTCTCCCTTGAGGTGCCCGCCCAGGGCGCGCCGCAGGTCGTCGAGGCTGCGCACCCTTCTGCCGTCGAGCTCCAGGATCCGGTCGCCGGCCTGGAGGCCGGCGGCCTCCGCGGCGCCGCCGGGGCGCACCGCGCCCACCCGCACCAAGCCGCCTTCCTCGGTGGTCTGGAGGATGCCGAGGCGTCCTTGTTGCTGTCGGCGCTCGGCGATGCGCTGGAAGTGCTCCATCATGCGCTGCTGGAAGTCGGCCGGCATGCCCATGCCCGGGCTCTCCTTCCAGGTCAGGGGCGAGGGCGTGTTGTTCAGGGTCTCGGCGATGCGCCGCACCAGATCGAGGATCCGCACCTCCGCGGCGTAGTCGATCTTCTCGGGATCGTCGCCGGGCATGTGGTAGTCCTCGTGGATGTGGGTGAAGAAGAAGAGCGACGGGATGCCGGCGCGATAGAAACTCGAGTTGTCGCTCGGAGCCTCGCCGAGGTCGCTGAGTTCGAGCCGCAGGCGGCTCTCCTCGAGGACCGGATCCAGGAGATCGTGGAACTCCCGGGCGGTGCCGAGGCCGCCGAGGAAGAGGTAGCCGTTGCGGCTGCGGCCGACCATGTCCAGGTTGAGCATGGCCCGGATCCGTTCCCGAGGCACCGGGCCGGACTCCACGAACCACTGGCTGCCGAGCAGGCCGCTCTCCTCGCCGGCGAAGGTCAGGAAGAGGATCGGACGCCGCGTCGGGTGGGCGACGAAGTACTCGGCGAGTTCCAGGACGCCGGCGGCGCCGGAGGCGTTGTCGTCGGCGCCGTTGTGGATCTCCCCGGGGAAGCCCATGGCGCCGGGGCCGCCGATGCCGGCGTGGTCGTGGTGCCCGCCGATGACCAGGATCTCGCCGGCCAGGGCCGGGTCGGTCCCGGGCAGGAGGCCGCCGGCGTTGTAGAAGGTCC
>JALUUN010000407.1 GCA_027021325.1 Planctomycetota bacterium | reverse complement strand
AGCGGCGCGCACGCCGGCGTCCCCGGCAGCGCTTCCCCCTTCGGGTGGCCGTCCACGCCGGGGAGCCCCGCGGAGACCTCGATCCCCTCCCCTGCCAGGCCGGAGAGCGCTGCCCGCCAGGTCTCCAACGCCTTCTTCAGCTTGTCGCCCCTGGCGTTGTTGCGCTTGCCCAGATCCTCGTGGAAACGGAACAGCTCTTCCTTCTCCAGCACGGACAGACGCTTCTCCCCGTCGGCCAGCAGCCAGTCGAATCCCCCCCGACCCGCCGCCTCACCCACCGGGCCGATCCAGCCGAAGAGCTTGCTCTTCGCCCGGGTGAGGGCCACGTAGAGGAGCCGCAGCTCCTCCGAGAGGCGCTCGCGGTCGGCCCGCTCCGCCCCCCCGCCCTCCCGGCCGAAGGCGACCCGCCAGGCGCCGTCGTGATGGAAGGTGAAGAGCGCCTTTCCCTTCTGCTTCGTCCCGTCAACCGGCGAACTGCGCCAGAGGAAGGGCAGGTAGACGATAGGAAACTCCAGGCCCTTCGCCTTGTGGATGGTGAGGATACGCACCGCGTCCCGCTCGCTCTCCAGCCGCAGGACCGCCTCCTCGCCGGCCGGGGGCGCCTCCACCCGCTCGCGGAACCAGGCGGCGAGGAGCGTCGGTTCCCGACGGCGGGCCGACTCCGCCTGCAGCAGCTCCGCCAGGTGGAGCAGGTCGGTGAGCAGCCTCTCCCCCTCGAGCCGACGCGCCACGGTGACCGGCTCCAGCACCTCGAGCAGACGCAGCACCGCCGCCAGCACTCCGTGACGGCGCCACATGGCGTGGAGATCGCAGAGCCGCTCCAGCCACGCCTCCCACCCCTCGCCGAGGGCGTGGTACAGCCCGGCCAGGTCGAGACCGGTGAGAGGGTCGGCCAGGGCGATGCGCAGGCGGTCGGGCGCCTCCGGCTCGGCCAGCGCCTCCAGCCAGGCACACAAGCCGCGGGCCGCCTCGCCGGCGAAGACGCTGTCGCGGCTGGCGCAGGCACTGGCGATCCCCCTCGCCGCCAGGGCTCGGCGCAGCGCCTCCGCCTGGGCGTGCTCGCGCACCAGCAGGGCGATGTGCTCCGCGGTGACCGGGTCCCCGCCGATACGTGCCTCATCCTTGCGTCCCGCCTCCAGCAGGGCGGCCACGTGGGCCGCCGCCGATTCGGCGCAGATCTCAAGGGCCTCGGCCACGGAGGGCTTGATCCCTTTCGCTCCCTCGCCGAGCGTCCAGAGGGTCAGCCCCTTCCCGGGGGCGGGATCGATCGCCCCGGGCAGCTCCAGGGCCTCGCCTTCGGCGGCCGCCCAGGCCGGGGGGTGTTCCAGCCCCCGCTGGGCGAAGGGGCTCTCGCCGTCGAAGAGGCGGTTGACCGCCCGACAGACCGCGGGGCGCGAGCGGTGGTTGGCGGTGAGACGGAAGCGGCGCGCGGGGTCGGTCTCCTCCCGCGCCCTCAGGTAGGCGTGCACGTCGGCGCCGCGGAAGGCGTAGATGGCCTGCTTGGGATCACCGATCAGGATCAGCCGCACCCCGTTGCGCACCGACTCCAGCCGTTTCAGGATGGCGTACTGCAGGGAGTCGGTGTCCTGGAACTCGTCCACCAGCAGCCAGGGCATCTCGGCGGCGATCGCCTCCGCGAGCCGCTCTCCCCCTTCGCCGTGGAGGGCGTCGCGGGTGAGGCGCAGCAGGTCGTCCGGCGAGAGCTCCCCCGCCTCCATGCGCAGGCGGGCCGCCTGGCCCGGGAGGGTCTTCAGGGCCTGCAGCAGCAGGGCGCATCCCCTCAGTACCCGCGACTCCTTCAGCGCCTCGAGCCGCTGGTTCCATTCGTCCACCAGGGGGGGAAGACGGAAGCCGTCGAGCCACGGTTCCAGCTTCTCCTTGCGCGACTTGTTGATGGAGC
>JALUUN010000406.1 GCA_027021325.1 Planctomycetota bacterium | reverse complement strand
ACCCTGGCGCCGGCCGCCCCTCAGGACCCGCCGGCCGTGCCCAGGCAGGCGACGCCGAGCCTGCAGCTGCAGCATGCCCGGCAGGTGAAGTCCGCGGCCCGCGGCACCCGCGGCGCCGCCCGGGTCGAGGCCCTGGACCGGGCCGTGGCCGCCTACGCGGCCGTGACCGAGTACTGGCCCGAGCCCGGGCCGGTAGCCGCCGAGGCGGCCTTCCGCCGCGGCGAGATCCAGCGCAGCCTGGGGCGCGAGGGCCCGGCCCGGGCGGCCTTCCTCGAAGTCCTGGACCTGGGCCCGGGGACGGCCTTCCACCCGCGCGCCCTCCTCGAACTGGGGCATCTCCGCCGCCGTGCCGGCGAGTACGGCCAGGCCCTGGAGCGCTACCGCCAGGTCCTGGAGATCCGGGGCGTGCCCCTGCGCTACGCCAACGACAGCCGCGAGTGGACCGCCCGTGTGCTCCTCGACACCGCCGACTGGAAGGGCGCAGCCGAGGCGGCACGGTCCTGGAAGGCCCATGCCGAGGGGCCGGTGGAGATCGTCCGCGCCGCGGACCTCGAGGCCCGGGCCCTGGCCGGGCAGGGCCTCCTGGACGAAGCCTCGCGGGTCCTCGAAGGGCTCCGGGAAGACCTGGCCGATCTCGCGGCCGACCCGACTCCCGAGGGCGAGGCCCTGCAGCGCGCCTTCGAGCGCATGAAGGCACCGGCGGAGATCGAGAAGGCTCGCGCCTCCTCGAAGCCGGCCTCTCAGCCGGCCTCCGGGCTCTGATCCTCCCGCCCGCCGTGGCCGGGGGCGGCGTCCCCGGCCACGGCGAGCACCACCGCCACAGCCAGAGCCCTCGTGTGGCTCAGGCTGACCCGCCAGGCCAGGATGCCGGCCTCGCGGGCTCGCTCCGCGGCCCGGCCCCGGAGCTGGAGGCCGGGAGCGCTTCGGCCGTCGGAATGGACCTCGAAGTCCGTGAAGGCCAGACCGCCGCTCCAACCGGTCCCCAGCGCCTTCATGGCGGCTTCCTTGACGGCGAAGCGGGCGGCGTAGTGGGGAGCCGGGTCCGGCCGGGCTTCACACTCGGCCTGCTCGGCGGCCGTGAAGAGGCGGTCGCGAAAGGCCGGCCCCCCGTGCTCCAGGGAGCTGCGGAAGCGCTCGACCTCGACGAGATCCACCCCCAGGCCGGGGCAGCCTCCGGGAAGAGGAAGCCGGTCCATGGTCCCCGATCCTATCCCGGCGCTTTCGTGCCCTGCAGGTGACGCCGCCTCCGCGCCGCGGCAAGATGGAGCCGGCCATGTCCCGGTCCATCACCGAGGGGCTCAACCCCGAGCAGCAACGCGCCGTCGAACACGGCGAGGGACCGCTCCTGATCCTGGCCGGGGCCGGGACCGGAAAGACCCGCACCATCACCCGCCGTGTCGCCTGGCTGGTCCGGGCCCGCGGCCTTCCGCCCTCGGCCATCCTGGCCATCACCTTCACCAACAAGGCAGCCCGGGAGATGCGCAGCCGCATCCGGGACTGGGTGCCGGACACGCGGATGTGGATCGGGACCTTCCACGCCACCTGCGCGCGCATGATCCGCATGCAGCCGGAGGCCGTGGGGCGCACCCGCAACTTCACGATCCTGGACGAGGACGACCGCCGTCGCCTCATCAAGGGTCTGGTCAAGGATGCCGGCTGGGACCCGGCCACCCTCAAACCGGCACGCATCGCCCAGCTCTTCTCCCTGTGGAAGCGGCGCAGCCTGGGCCCGGAGGCGGCCATCGAGGAGGCCGCCCTGCATGGGCTCCTGGAGGAACGTGCTGCGGAGCTCTACGGCCGCTACGAGCGTACCCTCGCCCAGCAGGACGGCCTGGACTTCGATGACCTCCTGGCCAAGGGACTGCAGCTCGTGGAGGCCGACGCCCGCGGCGAACGCTACTGG
>JALUUN010000405.1 GCA_027021325.1 Planctomycetota bacterium | reverse complement strand
GGGCCCGGACACACAGGGTGTAGGCCTCCCAGGATTCCTGGAAGAGGCGTGTGGCCTCCTCCTGGTTCCCCGCCTGCTGGGCGGCCACGCCGAGCTCGCGGCAGGCGAAGCCGAGGTTGTTCAACCAGTCCGCGTTCCCCTGGTGCAGGGCCGCCACCCGGGACAGGAAGCCGCGCACATCCTTCAGGCGGCCTTCCCGGAAGAAGTCGTCCGTGACGGCATAGATCCCGAGGTTCAGGGAGCCGGGCTCCGCCTCGGGCTCCAGCATCTCCGGATCCGCCTCCAGGGCGTGGAGGAAGGCCTGGGCGGCGTCCTCGACGCGGCCCTCCTCGCGCAGGGTCCAGCCGCGCTGGGTCCGGACCAGGTGCAGCCACTGCCGGCAGGTGGCCTCATAATCGGGACGCAGGGTCCGGGCGCGCTGGAAGGCCTCCTCGGCCCGGTCCAGGGCCTCGTAGGCCGCCACGGAATCGCCCCGGGTCCGGGCCTGCTGGTGCAGGTGGTAGAGGGCCGCCCCCAGGTACCACAGGGGGGCGCCGGCCGCCGGCCATTGCGCCCGCAGCGTCTCGAGGATGCGGACGCGGGCGGCCGGGTCCTCGGCGGTCAGGTTCTGCAGACGGCCGAGGAGCTCGAGATCCTCGGGCGCCTCCTGGAGGGCCTCCTCCAGGACCCGCAGGGCGCCGTCGCGGCGGCCGGACCAGGCGAGGAGATCCGAGAGCGGGACGGCGGCCTCCCGGCGGCCCTGGGCCCGGGCCCGCTCCAGGGCCTCGGCCGCCCGGTCGGCCGCCGCCGGCAGGGGGTCCCCCGCCTGCACCGCCTGGATCACGAGGTCCAGGCCGGCCCGGCCCCACTCCTCGAAGAAGTCGGGCCGGTCCTCGCCGGGAGCCAGGCGGGTGAAGGCCTCCTCGCCCGCCTGCCAGGCGCCGGCGGCGTCGCCGGCGGCGCGGCGTGTGCGCAGGAGCCCGATCCACGGATCCGCCGAGGCCGGTGCGAGCCCGGCGGCGCGCTGGTAGGCGTCCTCGGCGTCGGCCAGGAGTCCCTGGATCTGCAGACCTCCAGCCTGTCCCGAGGCGATGCCGTCCAGGGCGAAGCGCAGGTTGGCCTCGCCGTAGAGGAGCCAGAAAGCCGGGTCGGAGGCGGCTGTAGCCTGGAGTTCGTCGAGGCGGTTCAGGGCGGCGTTGGGATCCCCGGCTTCGAGCAGGACGCGTGCCGGTCCGAGATCCGGAGGCTCCATCGCCTGGGCCCTTTCCTGCTCTCCCGGGGCCGGACCGCTGTCCTCGGCAGCCGGCTCGCGGTGCCAGGAGGCGCAGCCGGAAGCCGCCAGGGCGGCGCCGAGAAGGAGCAGCAGGGTCCGGGCCGGGATTTCCCGGAGAAAAGGCATCTCCATCACGTCATTATAGAAAGTGCCCATGGACACGAGACCGGACCCCCGGCGTCGGGCCCGCAGCCTCGCTTCGGCCCTTCTCCTCGCCGCAACAGCGCTGCTCCTGCCCTCCGGGAGCTGCTCGAGTGAGGTCGGGGCGGTCTTCGATCCGACCTTCGGCGAGGAGGACACCGGTGGCGGCAGCGGCGGCGGCGGCGGCCCGACCCCGGGCGACCCCGTAGCCCCCGTGGACGGCGGTCTGTCCATCCCTGGACGCCCCGAGATCCTTGCGGTGGCCCCGGCCGACGGCGCCACCGGCGTCGACGTCCAGGCCCCGGTGGTCTTGTGGTTCAGTGAGAGTGTGAACCTGCTCACGGTGAACACCCTGACCCTCGGGATCCGCCCGGTGGGGACCTTCGGCTCCATCGGCTACACCGTGGAGGCCTTTGCCGGCAACCGTTGCCTGGCTCTCGTTCCGAGCTCCGACCTGGCGGTGGACACCCGCTACGAGGTCTTCGTGAGCAACCAGGTCCTGGATCTCGACGGA
>JALUUN010000404.1 GCA_027021325.1 Planctomycetota bacterium | reverse complement strand
GGCCAGTATCCGGGGCGGATCACGCTCTGGCATGAGGCGATCACCACGGTCCCCGCCAATGACGCCATCGTCATCTGGCACGGCAACGGTACCGGCCGTAACCAATGGCCCTACTCCCGCTATCCGTTCAGCATCGGGCGTCCCTACTTCGTGTCGAGCATGGAGCCTCCCGGAATTCAGCCGGGTATTGTCGGGTTCGAGCAAATCGACGTCTGGCCCCACATCTGGCCCTGGCCCGGCGCGTTCCAGGCGACCCTCTACGATCCGGTCCTGGGCGATTTCCACTTCTCCAATCCCTTCGTCGGAGGCTGGTAGTCGTATCCTCCCATGCAGTAACGAGGCCGGAGATGCCACAGCATCTCCGGCCATTTCTGTACACCCCCTGCGGAACGAAGGAAGGGACTTGCGCCGTTCCGCCTCCGGGGTCATTCTCTACTCCTCGCATCCTGGCTCGATCGACTCGATCCAGATGCCTCCTCTCGCCGCGCTGCGGCCGGCGTCTCCATGCCGGACTCCTCACGTCCTTCGGAGCCGGACGATCCGCGCTTCGACGATCTTCTCCGGGCCTGGTCCGAGAGACGCGAGGGCGATCCTTCCCTGGACCCGGAGGAGTTCGCCGCCGGCGCCCCCTCCTCCCTGCGGGAGCCGCTCCTGCGCCTCCTGCGCCGCGCCGAGCAACGCCACGAGGACGAGCAGGGTCCGTCCCTCCGGCCGGGCCAGAGGATCGGCGACTTCCGCCTGATCCGGGAACTCGGACGCGGCGGCATGGGCCGGGTCTGGGAAGCCGAGCAGGCCTCCCTGCGCCGCCGCGTCGCCTTCAAGGTCCTGCGTCCGCGCTACTCCTTCTCTCCCACCTTCCTGCAGCGCTTCCAGCGCGAGGCTGAAGCCGGCGGCCGCCTGCAGCATCCCGGCATCGTCGCCACCTACGCCGTCGGCGCGACCGGCGACCTCCACTGGATCGCCCAGGAACTCGTCCCCGGCGGTTACACCCTGGCCGACAGCCTGGCCGAGATGCGTGCGCGCCCCGGCCTGCCGGAAGGCTGGTACCAGGGGGTGGCGGCGCTCTTCCTGCGGATCGCCCGCGCCCTCCAGCACGCCCACCAGGAGGGCGTCATCCACCGCGACCTCAAGCCCGGCAACATCCTCCTCGACGAGGCCGACCGGCCCAAGGTCGCCGACTTCGGCCTCGCCCTGCTCGGCGACGACCCTTCCCTCAGCCGCACCGGCGACTTCGTCGGCACGCCCTTCTATGTCAGCCCCGAGCAGGCCCTCGGCGGGCGCATGGGCCTGGACGCCCGCACCGACATCTTCAGCCTCGGGGCGACCTTCTACGAGACCCTGACCCTGCGCCGCCCCTTCGAGGGCGACACCAGCCAGGAGGTCTTCCAGAAGATCCTCACCGCCGAGCCCGTGGACCCGCGCCGCGTGCGCGCGCGCGTGCCCCGGGACCTCGCGGTCATCTGCCTGAAGTGCCTGGAGAAGAATCCGGACCGGCGCTACGCCGACATGCACGCCCTGGCAGAGGACCTGCGGCGCTTCCTGGCCCAGGAATCCATCCTGGCGCGGCCGCCCTCGGTGCTGGAGCGCGCCTGGAGATGGTGCCGGCGGCACCCGACACCGAGCGTCGCCGCCGCCCTGCTCCTGACCGGCCTGCCCATCCTCTCGGGCCTGGGCATCTGGATCCTCGAGCACCGCGGCGACGTCGCCTCCCTGCGCCGCCTGGAGCGCGAGGCCCGGGCCGAACAGCTCGTGGAAGAAGGCTGGTTCCGGCTCTTCGAGGGCGGCGATCCCGCCTCCTCCCTGGAGGAGTTCCGAAGCGCCCTGACCGCCATGGAGCCCGGGGACCGCCGCGACCTCCGGGCCGACGCCCTGGCGGGGCTGGCCTGGAGCCGCACCCGCCTCGAGGGTCTCGAGGCCGGCCTCGCCGAACTCGCACGCTTCCCCGCCGGCTCCGGCTCCAGCCCCGCCCGCGACCGGGCGGAGGCGATCCTGCGCCAGGCCGGAGGCGACGAGCAGGGGGCGCGCCGGACTCTCGCTGGCCTCGGCCCGCCGGCCAGCGCCCTGGAGTGGTCCCTGGAAGGGCGGCGCTGGCTCGCCCGCGGCGAGGCCCTCGGCGAGGGCCGCGGCGAGGAGGCCCTGGCCCGCTCCCGGGATGCCTTCCACCGCGCCCTCCTCCTGCGTCCGGAGCCGCGTCTCGGCGACGCCCTGGGCCTGGCCCGCGCCCTCGGCTGGATGCGGCGGCCCGGTCCTCTCCTGGAGATCGGCGCCGAGCTCCTCCAGACCCGCTGGCCGGAGCAGCCCCTGGCCCTCTTCTATCGCGCTTTCGCCCTCGGCGGCCTGCAGCCGGAGAGGCGGGACGCCGACCCGGTCCGCCTGCAGGAGGCGGTGCGGGCCTGGCGCGATGCCCTCTACCTGGACCCCGGCCGCTCCGCCGCGCACCAGAACCTGGGCAATCTCCTGGTCCTCCTCGGCCGCTTCGACGAGGCCGAGGCCGAGTTCCGCGAGGCCGTGCGCCTGGAATCCGCCAACGCCGCGGCGCGCATGGGCCTCGGCAATCTCCTGAGCCAGCGCGGCCGCGCCGAGGATGCCGAGAACGAGCTGCGCGCCGCCGTCGCCCTGGCGCCGGGGGATGCCGTCGCGCGCCTGAATCTGGGCGTCCATCTGGAGAGGAACGGACGGGCCCGGGAGGCCGAGGCCTGCTTCCGCCAGGCCGTGGAGCTCGCGCCGGAGCACCCGACGGTCCGCCACGCCCTCGGCACCATGCTGCAACGGGACGGCCGCCTGGACGAGGCGGAGGCGGAGTTCCGAACCGCCTTGGAGAACGACCCCGGCTACGGGCCGGCCTGGAACAACCTCGGCCATGTGCTGCACGCCCGCGGCCGGCTCCCCGAGGCCGAGAAGGCCTTCCGCGAGGCCATGCGCCTCCAGCCCCGGGCGGCCGGACCGGCCGTGAACCTCGCCGTCCTCCGCCAGATCCAGGGAGACCCGAAGGAAGCCGAGGCGCTGTACCGGGAGGCCCTCCGGCGCGATCCCGGCGAGGCCCGCGCCCACGGCAACCTCGGCAACCTCCTGGCCGAGCAGGGCCGCCTGGAGGAAGCCGGGAAGGAGCTGCAGGCGGCGGAGGAACTGGCGCCGGGAGACGCCGACTATCCCTTCCACCGCGCTCTCGTCCTCCTCCAGGACGGACGTCCCGAAGAGGCCGCCGCGGCCCTGCGCCGGGCGCTGGAAGTGGACCCGGCGCGGCCCCTGGTCCGCTGCCAGCTCGGCCTCGTCCTCCTCGACCTGGGGCGGCCCAAGGAGGCCGTCGAGGAACTGCGGCGCGGGCATGAGGAGGGCACGGCCCTGCCGGGCTGGAGCTATCCCTCGGCCGACTGGCTCCAGGCCGCCGAGGAGGCCGCCGCCCGGGCCCGGGAGGAAGCCCCCCAGGGCGGCGGTTGAGGCCCGCGTTGCCCCTCCGGAAGCTCGGTTATCCTGGAGCCAGCCCGCGGACGGAGCTCCGGCGCCCGCCGCCCGTTCTTCCATGGCCCCACGGACGCATCGCCCCCATGGACGAAGCCGCTCGCCCTCTTCAACCCGAAGACCCCACCCGTCATTCCCTTCTCCACCGGATCCGCGCCGGCGCCGGCCCCGACATCTGGGAGGAGTTCGCCGCCTGCTACGGCCCTCTGATCCAGAACTGGTGCCAGCGCACCGGGCTCGGCGCCGGCGACTGCGACGAACTCCTGCAGGAGGTCTTCCGGGCCCTGCTCCAGGCCCTGCCCTCCTTCCACTACCGAAAGGAGAAGGGAGGCTTCCGCGCCTACCTGTGGCGGGTCGTCCGCAACCAGGCCCTGGCCCTGCGCAGGCGGCGGCTGCGCCAGCCTCTCCCCCTGCATCCGGCGGCGGAGGAGACCCTCACCCGCGAGGGCCAGGAACCCGATGCCGTCTGGGAGGAGGAGTGGCGCAAGCACCACCTGCGGCGGGCCTGGGAGCGGCTGCAGCGGGAGCTGCCGCCGCACCAGCTGGAGGTCTTCCGCCTCCATGGCCTGGAGGCGCGCCCGGCTCGGGAGGTCGCCGAGCGCTGCGGCACCACCGTTCCCATGGTCTACAAGATCCGCCACGAATGCATGCGGCGGCTCAAGGCCTGCGTTGAGCGTCAGATCGAGCTCGAGGGCTGACTCCGTCTGGCCCGGGATGAAGGAGGAGGAGCTGCTCCTTCTCCTGCGGGAAGCCGTCGGCCAGGGGCTGCCCCCGGGCTTCCGGGTGCCTGGCTACCGCCTGCTGCGGCTCCTGGGGAAGGGCAGCCAAGGGGCGGTCTTCGCGGCACGCCTCCTCGAGGGAGGCGACGAGGTAGCGATCAAGATCCTGCTGCGGCCGGCGCTTCCCGGCTCGCGGGCGGCGCGGCGGCTGGAGCGTGAGTGGGCGCTCCTCGAGCGCCTGGACCACCCCGGCATCCTGCGCGTCCTGGGGCATGGCCGCACTGCCGGCGGCCACCCCTACCTCGTGCAGGAGCTCCTGAAGGGTCCCTCCCTGGACCGGGTCCTGCCTCTCGGGCGGCCCGGTCCCTGCGCGACCCTGGACGGCGCCCTCGATCTCTTCCTCGCCCTGTGCCGGGCCGTCGCCCACGCCCACAAGCGCGGTGTCCTGCACCGCGACCTCAAGCCCTCGAACATCCTTCTCGACGCCGCGGGGCGGCCGCGGGTCGCCGACTTTGGCGTCGCCGTCGCCCTCGAGGACACCGAGGGCGGCGCCACGGTCCTGACCCGGACCGACGTCCTGGTCGGAAGCCTCGCCTACGCGGCGCCGGAACAGCTCGGCCTCGAGGAGGGCGACGCCGATCTGCGTAGTGACATCCATGCCCTCGGCGCCATCCTGCACGAGATCCTCACCGGCGAGCCGCCCCTGGAGCCCGGTCTGCCCCTGGCCAGGGCTCTGCGCGAGCGGGACGCCCGCGGATTCCTCCGGCCGGTGGCGGTACACCGCCGCCGCAGGGCCGCGGGCGAGCTGCCGCCGGGCACCCCCCGGCGCCTGCCCCGCGACCTGGACGCCGTCGTCGCCAAGGCGACGGCGCGCCGCAAGGAGGAACGCTACCAGTCGGTGGATGCCCTGGCCGAGGACCTGGAGCGCCTGCGCCGGGGGCAGCCGGTGCGGGTGCGCCGGGCCGGAGCGGCGGAGCGGCTCCTGCGCCTCACCCGTCAGCACCCGCTGGCCTCTCTCTTCCTTCTCCTCGCCCTCGCCGGCCTCGCGGCCACGGCCTGGCAGGCACAGCGCGAGGCGCGCCTGCGTAGCGGGCTCTCGAAGTGGGCCCTCCAGGCCCAGGCGCTCCTCCTCGACGACGCTCTCAACGCCCTCGGCCGCTTCGAGGGAACGGCGGCCGAACGCGAGACCCTGATCCTGGAGAGCCTGCGCCTCTTCGAGGACGCGCTCCGGGAGTTCCCCGAGGACCCCTCGGTGCGCGCCGCCCGCGCCAAGGCCCTCTATCACCTGGGGGTTCTGAAGCGGGACCGGGGCCGGCCGCACGAAGCCGAAGCCGCCTACCTCGAGGCCCTGGAGGAATTCGAGGCCCTGGAGCGCGAGGGCGCCTCCGGGGAACCCTGGCGGCGCTGGCGTTCCCTGACCTCGGTCCGCCTCGGGGATCTCGCCAAGGAGGCCCTCGGCTTCGACGCCGCCCGCGCCTGGTACCTGCGCGCCGAGGCCCTGGACCGCGATCGTGTCGCGCAGGATCCATCCGACCGGACCGCGCTGGACGACCTCTTCTGGAGCCAGCACCGGCTGGGCGACCTCGCCTGGCGGCAGGACGAGTTCGACGTCGCCCGCGCGCGGCTCCGGGAGGCCGAGGCTCTCGCCACCCGACTCGGGGAGCTCGGCGCCTCGGAGGAGTCCCGGGACCGCATGCGGCTGGCCCTGGAGACCTCGTGGGCCAATCTGCTCCTGACGCACCAGGACCTGGAAGCGGCGCGCCGCGCTCTGCGTGTGGCCGTCGAACGCGCCCGTGCGGTCCTGGCCGCCGAGCCCTCGGCCCCCGAGCCCCGCGCCCGCCTGGCCTGGGCACTCGCCAGCCTCGCCCGAGCGGAACAGGAGGCCGGAGACGAAGAGGCGGCGCGCCGCGCTCTGGAGGAATGCCGAAGCCACCTGGCGCGCGTTCGCAAGGCCCTGCCGGAGCACTTCGATCTTGAGATCCTCGACCGGCTCGTCAGCTTTCAGGTTCTGGAGCTCGACCTCCGCCTCCCCGGAGGCCGGGAGACGGCCCTCGCCGCCCTCCGGACGGAGCTGCTCCCCGGCCTCGACGCCTTTCTGCCGGCGGCGGCCGGGCGCCCTGCCGCCCTGCAGCTCCTCCTCGGCCGGGTGGAGCCCCTGGTCGGCGCCCTGGCCGAAGCGGGCGAGGCCGCCCTGGCCGCAGACCTCCTGGACCGGCTCCTCGAAGCCGCCCGGCCCTGGCTGTCCAGGGGCGAGGAGCGGCGCTACCGGAAATGGCTCCAGGACCTCCGCGCCGCCGCCGGCTCGGACGGATCCGGCAGGGAATGAAAAGTCCCGCCCACCAGGATCCTGGCGGGCGGGACTCCCCTGATGTCAGAAACCAGCCGGGGACCGGTCGGAACTCCATCCCCTCGGTGTCCCTCGATCCCGGGCCGGATTCCCCTGACGCACGTACTTAGGGATTCGGAGGGCTGCCCTTACTGCCTTTCGTGGCCGCAGACCGGATTCCCCGGGCTCCTCCGGCGCGCCCCCGCCGTCCGCGCATCCCTGCAGCGTGGCGGCCTAGACTGCCGTCCATGCGGCTCCCGCCCTTCCTTCCACTCCTCGCCGCCCTGGCCGCCTGCGCCCAGGGGGGCGGCGGGCCGTCCGGTTCCCGGGAGCGGGAAGCCCCGGGCTGGATCCCGCTCTTCGACGGGAAGAGCCTGGAGGGCTGGACGCCGAAGATCCGCGGGCTGCCGGCCGGCGAGGACCCCTGGCGCACCTTCCGCGTGGAGGACGGGCGGCTCAAGGTCGCCTACGACGAGGGCTACGAGACCTTCGACGGCCGCTTCGGCCACCTCTTCCACGAAGGCCGCTGGTCGCACTACCGCCTGCGCTGCGAGTATCGCTTCACTGGCGAGCAGGTGCCCGGCGGGCCGGGGTGGGCCTTCCGCAACAGCGGGGTCATGATCCACGGCCAGGATCCGGAGACCATGGCCGTGGACCAGAGCTTCCCGGTCTCCATCGAGGTCCAGCTCCTCGGCGGTAACGGCCGGGACCCGCGTCCGACGGCCAATCTGTGCACGCCGGGCACCCACGTCGTCCAGGACGGCACGCTCATCACCCGCCACTGCACGAACTCCCGCTCCCCCACCTTCCACGGCGACGGCTGGGTATGGGTGGAGGTCGAGGTCCACGGCGCCGGACGCATCGTCCACTTCGTGAACGGCGAACCGGTCCTCGAGTACGAACAGCCGCAGCTCGACCCCGGCGATCCCGACGCCCGGCGCCTGATCGAAGCCGGCGCCCCGCTGCTCCTCGAGGACGGGACGATCTCGATCCAATCCGAGAGCCACCCCATCGAGTTCCGCCGCATCGAGATCCTACCCCTGGACTCCTGAGACCCCATCCCGCCCCGTCGCCATGGCCCGCGAAGGACGCGCTCCCCTCGACCCCGGCCTCCTGCAGTACCTGCGCATGCATCTGCCCGAGGAGGAGGCCTTCCTCGGGCGCCTGCGCGCCGAGGCGGAGACCGCCGGCCTGCCACCGATCTCGATCCCCTGGGAGCAGGCTTTCTTCCTGCGCCTCCTGCTCCGCGCCACGGGCGCACGGCGGGTCCTGGAGGTCGGCACCCTGGGCGGCTACTCCGCCCTGGCCATGGCCCTCGGCCTGCCCGAGGAGGGCTGGGTGGACACCCTGGAAGTGGATCCGGAGCGTGCCGACTTCGCGCGCGACCAGGTCCGCCGCAGTCCGGTCCCGGGGCGTGTCCGCGTGCACCAGGGCGACGCGACCGAACTTCTTCCGGACTTCCAGGACGGTGCCTACGACGCCGCCTTCCTGGACGCCGACAAGGCCAACTACCCGCGCTATCTGGAACACGCTCTCCGCCTGGTCCGGAGCGGCGGCCTGATCCTGGCCGACAACGCCTTCGCCTTCGGCCAGCTCCTCGACGCCGAGCCCGAAGAGCCCGGCGTGGAGGCCATCCGGGCCTTCAACACCCTCGTCCCCCGGACCGCCGGCCTCCGGGCCCTGATCCTGCCCCTGGGCGACGGCCTGTGGTTCGGGGTGCGGGATTGAAGGGCGGATCCCCGGCCGGCTCGGCCATGCCAGACTGGGGGCATGGAGGATCCCCGCCTGCCGGAAGACGGCGTCTTTCCCATCCAGGTCCGGGTGTGGACGCGGTGGTCGGACGAGGACTGCCAGGACGTCCTGAACAACGCCGTGTACCTGACCCTCCTGGAGGAGGCGCGCTTCGCCTGGTGCCGGGAGCAGGGCCTCCTCGAGGACGGACGCCGCTTTCCCTTCGTCCTGGCGCGCACGAACCTGCGCTTCGTGAGCCCCGGGCGCGGCGGCGAGGAGCTCGTGGTGGAGTTCGCCGTCACCTCCGTCGGCCGGAGTTCCTTCGTCCAGGCCAGTCGCATCCGCACACCCGAAGGTGAGCTCCGGGCCGAGGCCGAGGCCCTCCTGGTCGCATGGGACAACCGCCGGGGACGCAAGGCCGAGACCCTGGAGCCGGGGCTGCGGGCGGCCCTCGAAGGCGCGATGCGGCGTCCCGCCTGAGGCCAGGAAGATCCGCCCATCCTATTTGTAATCAAGAATTTTGCGATTCCCGACATCCCATGGTCTCCAGGGGTAGGCTTCCCGTGCACTCTCAGGAATCCCCTTTTCCGGACGGCCATGTTCCCCCTTCCTGGCAGCTCT
>JALUUN010000403.1 GCA_027021325.1 Planctomycetota bacterium | reverse complement strand
AGCAGTCCGTCGTGGCCGTCACGCACGAAGGAGGGGATGCCCCCGACCTCGGCGGCGACCACCGGCCGGCCTGCGGCCCAGGCCTCCAGGACCACGATTCCGAAGGGCTCGTGTCGGCTCGGGAGCAGGAACAGATCGCAAGCGTGGTAGGCGTCCACTAGTTCCTGACCGTGCGGATCGAGGCCCGGGATCAAGTGCACCCGGTCCGCGAGCCCGCTCTCCCGGATCCGCTTCTCCAGGCGCTCGCGGTAGGGCGGGTTCGTGACGTGGCCGGCCAGGACCAGGTGGACGTCCTCGGGCCCGGAGCCCGAGCGCAGGCGCTCCAGAAGGCCGAGGGCCAGCTCCTGGTTCTTCTGCGGATCGATGCGGCCCATGACCAGGAGCAGTCGGCGCTCCGCGGGGATGCCGTGACGGCGGCGGAAGGCCGGCCCGTCGCCCTCGGCGAAGCGTGCGCTGTCCACGCCGTTGGGCAGGAGGACCACGCGCTTGCCGGGGTAGCGCTCCAGCATGGCCTTCTGCTCGCGGCGGCCGACGCAGAGGATGGCGGCGGCGTCGTCCAGGACCCGGTTGCTGCCGAGCCAGAGCCCGAGGACCTTGCCCCATTCCAGGGTGCCCTTGAGGGGCGAGACCATCTCCGCCGCCTCGGCGGCGGGCACGTCCAGGACCCCGCCATGCAGGGTCACGATGTAGGGGATGCCGCGGCGCCGGGCCTCGCGGCGGCCGATGCCGCCGAGGCGCTTGAGGGTGTGGAGATGGATGATGTCGAGATCCGGCTCCCGGTGCAGGGCGCGCATCAGCGCCAGGGAGAAGAGGTTGCCGCCCTTCTTGTCGAGGTGCTGGCGCCCCTCCTGGTTCAGGCCGAGGACCGGATAGCCGTAGGAGAAGCGGTGCACCGGAACCCCGTCGATCTCCTCGAAGGGGGTCTTCGAGAAGACCGAGGCGGTGAAGATGCGGAAGTCATGCCCGAGCCGGCGCAGGCGCTTGCCGGTCTCGAGCACGACGGTCTCCGTCCCGCCCCAGTCGTGCCGGACGAAGCGGCGCGGGATCCCGATGATCTTGAGAGGTCGCATGGTGCAGGGTCTCGTGCAGAAAGTCCTCGAGCTCGTCGAGATAGCGTTCCAGGGTGAAGCGCTCCTCGACGAGCCGGCGGGCGTTCCGGGCCAGCTCGACACGGGTGTCGGCGTCGCGGTGGAGCTGGAGGAGGGCCGAGGCCAGGGGCACCGGGCTCTCGGCCGGGAAGGTCAGGGCGTTCTCGCCGTCCACCAGGAACTCGCCGGGTCCGCCTCCGGTCGTGGACAGGACCGGCGTGCCGCTGGCCATGGCTTCCAGATGGGTCAGGCCGAAGGGCTCGCGCCAGGTGGAGGGGAAGACGAAGAGGTCGTGCTCGCGGTACAGGGCGCTGACCCGGTCGGGAGCCACGCGGCCGAGGAAACGCACCCGGGCCGGCCCCTCGGCGAGGCGTTCCAGACGCCGCAGGTAGGCTTCCTCGCCGGCGCCGGCGAGGGTGACCTCCAGAGCGCCGGGGCCGAGACGGGCGCCGGCGAGGCGCACGGCTTCCAGGAGGGTGTGAACCCCCTTCCAGGGATGGAGCTGGCCGGTGTAGAGGACGCGCAGGGGCATGTGGATGGAGCCCGGCTTGGTCTTCAGGGGGAACTGCTCCAGGGGGATCCCCTGGTAGATCACCCGGGCCTTCCCGAAGGGCAGGCCGGCGCTCACCAGCTCGTCGCGCAGGCTGGCGCTGATTACCGTGCAGCGCGGCAGCCTTGAGGGCGGCAGGGCCGCGGAGCGGTCCCAGGTCCGGTCCGCCAGGAAGCGGAGCAGGCCCCGCGGCTGGGGGCGCGGCGGCGCCGCGAGCAGGCCGGCAGCGTGGGGATCGTTCAGGCTCCAGGCGGCCGGCAGGCCGGAATCGGCGGCCGCGCGCAGCGGCCCGGCTGTCAGACGCAGCTGGC
Organism: Planctomycetota bacterium; assembly: GCA_027021325.1. Taxonomy (GTDB): domain Bacteria; phylum Planctomycetota; class UBA1135; order UBA1135; family UBA1135; genus JALUUN01. The sequence goes on along the minus strand of JALUUN010000403.1, from coordinate 6,908 downwards.
TCCAGAGGAAGACGAGGTCGGGCTTCGTGCGCTGGATCCAGCGCAGGGTTTCGCGGCGATTGAAGCGCGCCACCGCCCGGCGGCGGCGCCGGTCCATGCGGAAGGGCCGGTGAAAGTCCTCTTCCAGGTGCAAGCGGCGGTGCACGGGAATCCGGTCCTCCTCCTCGGAACGCGGCCGTCCGACGCCCCAGTCCGAGGTCAGGACCTCGACCTCGTGGCCGCGCGCGCGCAGTTCCAGGGCGACGTTGCGGCAGAGGATCTCGTAGCCGCCGAGGAAGTGCGGAGGATAGAGGTTGCCGACGAGGAGGAGGCGCATCTCAGTCGCGGTCGGCGTAGAGCGGATGGACCTGGTTGAGGACCACGCCGAGGATCGGCTTGCCGGCTTCGCGCAGCTTGAGGATGCTGCGCTTCACCTCGCCGGGAGGCGTCTTGTTGGCGCGGATCACGAAGAGGATCGCGTCCACCTGGTCGGCCAGGAGTTCAGCGTCGGCGAAGGGCAGGACCGGCGGGCCGTCCACCACGATCAGGGAGTAGGTGTCCCCCGCCTCCTCCAGGAGCTGGCCCATGCGGTGCGAGGCGAGGAGGTCGCTGAGGGCCATGCGCCCGCGGCTGCCGATGAACTCGACCCCCGGGTACTCCGTGGGCGAGGGCGTCTCGCGCCAGTCGGCGCATTCGTAGGAGAGGTACTCGGGAAGGCCCGGGCGCCGGCCCTCCTCGTCCAGGCGCCGGTGCTCCAGAGGGCTTTCGTGGCCGCCGCGGACCTGGCCGTCGATGACCAGGACCCGCTCGTCCCGCCGGCCCAGGGCGATGGCCAGACAGGCGGCGACGGAGGAGCGCCCCTCCTGGTCCTCGGCGCTGGTCACGAGGAGGCGTCCGCCGTGCCGGGGCAGGGCCCGGCGCACCAGGCGGGCGATGCCCTTGAACTCCTCCAGGAGGGTCGGATCCCCCTCCTCCGGGAACATCTCCTCCTTCCGGCCCAGGCGCGGCAGGTCGCCGAGGCACTTCAGGCGGGTGCGGGTACGCACGTCCGCCTGCGACTTGAAGGTCGTGTCCAGGACCGTGGCCAGGACCACGCTCGAGAAGGAGAACATGAAGCCGAGCATGGCCACGGCGATGGCGATCAGCTTCTTGTTCGACTCACTCGGCGTGAGGGGTACCTCGGCTTCGTTGATGGTCGTGAAGTATGGGGTCTGGTCCGCCGCCAGGCGCCGGACTTCGACCAGGCGGCTCTCCAGGGTGCTCTTCTCGTTCTCCGCCGAGGTGACGCGCCGCTTCAGGCTGATGTAGCGCTTGGTGACGCCCGGCAAGCGGTCCAGTTTGCGGCTCAAGCGCTCCAGGTGCTTCTCGTAGATCTCGACCTTCTTGGCCAGCGAGGCCGCCTGCAGCTCCAGGTCAATGGAGCGCAACATGAAGTTCTCCATGATCGGCGCGCTGGCTGCGGTCCGGCCCCCGTTCTGGGGAATGATCTGCTCGTCCAGGCGTGCCAGCTCCTTCTTCAGGTTGCGCACCTCGTCGCTGTACACCGTGCGTGCGACCTGCGTCTCGTAGGCAGCCTTGGCGTCCTCCATTTCCGCGGCCGGGATCAGCCCCTCGGCGAAGAGCCGCTTCTTGCGCTGGTACTCGAGCTCGGCCTGGGCCAGGAGGGCGGCGTTGATCTCGATTTCCTGGCTCTCGCGGATGCGTTCGCGGGTCCGCTCGGCGCGGATGTTCGCGATGGTCACGGACTCCATGGCCGCACTGTTCTGCTCCGCCTCCTGCTCCAGCTTGTGCTGGACCTCGCGCATGATGCGCTCCAGGTTCAGGAGCTGGAGATCCGTGGTCTCCTTCTCGATCTTTGCCTGTTGCAGGAGGACCGAGACGTTCGAGAACTCCTCCAGGAGCCACTGCGCTTCCTGGTCGAGGTTCACGATCCGGTGCTCGATGGTGAAGTCGCCGAGGGCGGCGTCGGCCTCGGCCAGCTCCCGGTCCACCTCCTCGAGGCGGCTCTCCAGGCTCTCCGCCAGCCGCTGGGCCTCCCGCGAGCGGATGTCCACGAGGCTCTGGAGAAAGACCTCGCGCGTCGTGTTGGCGATGGAGGCGGCCAGTTCCGGCTCGGGCCAGTTCCCCTGGATGTGGACCAGGTTCGTGTCCTCGGCGATCCAGGCCTCGATGGCTCCGCGGAGCGCGCCGATCGAGGCGGGGAGCTCCAGCCTTTCCCGGATCCTCTCCAGGTGGCTTTCGAGCTCGATCATGGCCACCTGGGTCTCGAGGTCCGGCGTCTTGTAGAAACCGGCCTCGATGGCCCGCGGGTCGGCCGTGAACATCATTGTGGTCGTGGACTCGTAGATCTGGGTCCCCAGGCGCTGGGCCAGGACCACGGCCAGGGCGAGGCTGCCGGCGAAGCCCGCCAGGGCAAACCACTTGCGGCGCCAGAGCCCGATCAGGAGGGTGATCGGGTCGAAGGGGAGCTGACCGCCTTCGGTGGCGCCATCGGCGGCAGCCGCCGGCGGAGGCGCCGCCTCGGGGGGGGAAAGGGTCGGGGTCGCGGTCACGGGCCTGGTGCCTGCAGCCGGTGAGGACGGCTGGGGATCCGTCTCCTTCCATCGGCCGGGCGGCGGAAGCGGCTGAAGGTCCGGGGCGTCCTGGGGGCACTCAGCTCCGGCGCCCTGGCAGGCGCCTGCGCAGGCGTTCTCCCAGGGTCTGGCGCTCGCTGGGGGACAGCCCGACCGCCCAGAAGAGCCCCCAGAAGAGAGCGCAGGCCAGGGCCTCGGCGGCGGCGACGCCGAGGAGACCCGAGACCGGGGCCAGGGCCTGGAGGCCGGCCAGGAAGGCCAGCATCCCCAGGGCCGGCAGGAGGCTGGGGCCCAGGACCTTGCCGTAGAAGCGCCGCCTCGGGAAGTCGTAGAGGCGCCCGGCCCGGCCCTGGACGGCGCCGGCGGAGAGCGGGATCTGGACCAGGAGGGTGGCGAGGGCGACGCCGGCCAGACCGAGGAAGCGGACCAGGACCAGGGACAGAAGCACGTTCACGGCCTGGCTGAGGAGCATGGCCAGGGCCAGGAAGCGGTGCTGGCCCACCATGCTCAGGAGGTTGTTCGTGTTGCCGTGGACCACCGCGACCAGGGTCGCCGCGACCAGGAGGCGGCAACAGAGGACCGCGCCCTCGAAGCCCTCTCCGGCCCAGGCCTCGATCAGAGGCCGGGCCAGGACCGCGAGGCCCAGGAGGAGGGGCAGAGCGAAGGCCGTGGCGTAGCGGGCGCCGCGCATCCATACCGAGATCACCCGCTCGCGGTCGCCGGCGCCGTGCAGCTCGGCCACCACCGGGGTCAGGGTGCGCGTCAACTGGTTGCAGAACTGGCCGGCCTTGTCGCTCAGGCGGATGGCGATCGTGTACACCGCGACCGCCTCCAGACCGAGGGAGGTCTGGATGACGATCGAGTCCACCCGCGTGTAGATCAGGGCCGAGATCTGGATCAGGAAGAAGTAGAGACTGAAGCCGGAAAGCTCGCGCACCAGGGACAGGCGGAAGTGGCGCGGGCTGATGGACACGCCGGGGAGGGTCGCCCGGGCGTGCAGCATCATGGCCAGCATGGGCAGGACGCCCATGCAGAGGTTGATCCAGGCGAGCATGCGGATGTCGCGCACCCGGGAGAGGATCAGGAGGACGCCGCCGAAGTAGAGGATCGAGGCCAGAACCTTGTAGAGGTTGGCCACGCGGATGCGCTGGAAGCCGTTGAGGACACCGCGGAACAGGCCCAGGGGCATGCACAGGGCGGAGCGCAGGCCGAGGAGCAGGAGGACCATGCGGGCAGCATCGGCCTGGGCCGGCGGGATGTCGAAGGCCTGCGGCAGGAAGACCATGCCCACGCCCACCAGGCCCATGAGCACCGTGCCCAGCCCGGTGTAGACCCAGAACATGGTGCTTACCACCCGGGTCAAGCGCTCGGTGTCGCCGCGGCCGCGGGCGTCGGCGACGTACTTGACCACCGAGGTCCCGAAGCCCATGTCGGCGAGGGCGAAGAGGCTGACCACCGACCAGATGAGGGACCAGAGGCCGAAGGTCTCCTTGCCCAGGACCTGGATCAGGAACGGCGTCAGGACCAGGAAGGTGAGGATGTCGACGACGTCCCGCAGGTAGCTGGACAGGGTGTTGACCAGGATCGTCGCGGCGCGGGTGGCGCGCGAGGGTGCGGCGGCGGCGGCGGAGGTGCTCATGCGCGAGCGGGGATCGGGCGCGAAGGTGGCGGGACCGTCTGGTAGAGGCCGTGCAGCAAGCGCTTCCACAGGGGGGCGTGGACCATGGGAATCATGCGCCGCATGGCGACCAGGGTTCCGGAGACCAGGAAGAACTCGTAGAAGACCGCCGTCTGGCGGAAGATCCACTCCAGGAGCCCTTGGGTGTGCAGGGTCCAGAAGCCGAGAAGCATGCCCAGGAGGATGGCCTTCAGCAGCCGGTCCCGGGCACGGAAGAACCAGACCAGATTGAACAGCAAGAAGCGGGAGATCCAGAGCAGGAAGACGTACATGCCGATCCAGCCGGTCTCCGCGGCGAACAGGAGATAGATGTGGTGGCAGGTGCCGAGGCGGCTGACGCCGTGTTTGCTGTAACGGAACTCCCGCGGATTATCGACCTCCTTGCGCTTGTCGGGATAGACGTACCAGTAGTAGTGGGTATTGGCGAGCATCCAGGAGTAGCTGTTCAGGCCCGTGCCCAGGGGATGGTCGGCGGCCATGGCCAGGGCTGCGTGGTTGAAGTAGACGCGGGTCTCGGCGCTCTCCTTTGGCGCCTCGTTGAAGCGCTTGATGATCTTGGGCGCGGCCATCGCGCCGATGGCGCTCAGGACCACGAGGCCGGCGGCCATGAGCCCCACCTGGCGCTTGCTCGGCTTGAGGAGGAAGGTGATGGGCGGTGCCATCACCAGGGTCAGGCTCATGATGGCCAGGGCGGCCCGCGACTTGGTGAAGATGACACAGACGACGCCGGCCATGACCGCTGCCGCCGCCAGGACGTCCATCCACTTGCGGCCGGAACTCACCAGGAGGACCGCCAGGGCGATGGGTGTGATGACGTCCACGTACATCGCCAGGCTGTTCGGGTGCGGAAAGGAGCCGACCACGCGGTTCACATACTCGCCGGTCACATACTTGCCGTAGAGCACCATCCACAGCTGGAAGACCGAGGAGGCGAAGAGCCCGCGCAGGACGGCGAAGAGATCCTCGCGGTCGCGCACCATGTTCACGACCACCCAGTAGAGGACCATGCCCCGCAGGAACTTGTGCAGGGTGAAGAGGCCGTAGTAGGGGACCGCGCTGCCGATCAGGGAGGCCGCGCCGATCAGGGTCAGGAGCACGTAGGGCCCCATGTTCCAGGGCCAGAAGACCAGCCGGTGCTTCCCCCTCTGTCCGCCCAGGACAAGCCACAGGCCCATCCCGAAGAACAGAAGGTCGGCCATGGTCACGCCGAAGCCCCGGTCCACACCCCGGTAGTTCTCGAAGAACACCTCCATGTACCAGGGCTTCTTGACGTGGCAGACGACGAAGGCCAGGAGGCCCAGGAACAGGCGCTTGCGCTGCGGAAAGAGGAACAGGAGCCCGGTCACCGCCGGAACTCCGGCGAGGAACACGAAGATCCACGCCAGGGAGGAGGTCGAAACCGCGATCCCGATCATGAGGCGACGGGGTCAGCCGGCCCGGCGGGTGCCCCAGGGCCGGGCGAAACCCGCAGCGCCGCGCGCCGCCTGCAGCCAGTCCTTCGGGTGGCGGCCGAGGATCTTGAGCATCAGCCAGCGCCGGCGATGCCACTCGTGGAAGAAGCGGTGGGCGGCGTCGGGCTCCTCCAGCTCTCCGAGTCCGCGCTGGAAGGCCTCCCAGAGCTGCATCCGGAAGGAGCCGGGGAGCGCCATGTTCTGCAGGGCGAAGTAGAGGTTGTAGAGATCGTGGAGGACGTGCCCGTGGCTGAGCGTGTTGGCGAAGTCGATCAAGCCGGCACGCTCGCCGTCCACGTGCATGTTGCGGAACACGAAGTCGCCATGGACCGCGCTCGGGACCGGAGACGCTGCTTGGAGATCCTGGATCAGCTCCCGGGCCTCCGCGCGGGCATGGGCGAAGAGCATGCGGCCGAACAGGGGGATGTCCTGGAGCCGGGCCGAGGTGTACTCGAGGTACTCGAAGATCCAGGGATCCAGGGCCTCGCCGGGGCGGGCGGTCTCCCGGCGCAGGCGCTGCAGGAAGTCGCCGAGACGCTCCATGACCTGCAGGGAGCGGCGTCGCGCATCGGCGTCGCGCCGGCCTCGGTACACCAGGTCGCTGAAGCACTCGCCGGGGACGAATTCGATGGCGATGAGGTTGTGCTCCGGAGCGGCGCGCAGACAGCCGGCGGCGATCCAGGCGGGATCCCCCTCGACCAGATTGCGGTACATCTCCAGGCCGGCGGCCTCGGTCAGCATCAGGGAGGGATCCTTCCCCTTGTACTGCTTGACGATCAGGGGCTCGCCGCCGCTCCAGGCGCGCAGGATCCAGCAGTACTGGTTCTCCTGGATGAGGTCCAGGCCCTCCAGCTCCATGCCCAGGCCTGCGGCGACGGACTCCAGGCTCCAGCCTCGGCGCGGATCGGTCACGGCGCTATTCCTCAGCCTCAGTTGAAGCGGTTCCAGAGTTCGAGAAAGCGCCGGCTGTCCTGCTCCCAGTCTTCGGAACCGTGGCGCCGGGTGGCTCCGAGCAGGACGGGCAGGCGCGGGTAGAGGCTTTCCCGCGGGTACTTCCAGCCGGGCCCGCCGAGGCGCAGGTTGTGGACCAGGTTGCGCACCAGCTTGACGGGGGTGTGCTCCTCGGGCTCGCGCAAGCCCGGCCAGGCCACATAGGCGTCCATGTCGGACCAGTCCTGGTCCATGCGCCGGCTCTCGACATAGAGGAAGACCTCGGCCCAGAGCTCC
>JALUUN010000402.1 GCA_027021325.1 Planctomycetota bacterium | reverse complement strand
CCTGGCCCTGGCCCTGGGCCGGCCCCTGATCCGGCACCTGCAGCGGCGGGGCGTGCGCGAGAACGCCGGCGACTCCGACAGCCCCGAGGTCGGACGCCTGGCGGTGGCGGCGGGCAAGGACCGGGTGCCGACCATGGGCGGCGTCTTCTGGTGCGGCTCGATTCTCCTGAGCACCCTGCTCCTGGCCGACCCGACCGAGCTGCTGGTGCTCCTGGGCGCCGTGCTCCTGGTCGGCATGGGCACCCTCGGCTTTCTCGACGACTGGGTGAAGTGGACGCGCGAGGGCGGGCGCAACGGGCTGTCGCGCCGCGCCAAGCTCCTGCTCACCGTCGGCCTTTCGGTCTACGTGGCGGTGATGCTCTGGAACATGGGCGTCCGCAGCGGGCGCCCGGAGATCAGCACCATCTACTTCCCGGTCCTGAAGGACGTGGTGGCACCGACGGAGACCCTGGGCACGGCCGGCATGGTGGTGTTCTCGGCCTTCACCGCCTTCGTGATCCTCGCCGGCTGCCACTCCGCCAACATCACCGACGGCATGGACGGCCTCGCCGCCGGCTGCGGGCTGGTCACCACCGCCGCCCTGACCGTCGCCGTCTACGCCGTCGGCAACGTCGAGCTCGCCACCTACCTGCATCTGCCCTGGATCCCCGGGGCCGGCGAGGTGGCGGTCCTGGGCGGGGCGGTCATGGGCGCCACCCTCGGCTTCCTGTGGTTCAACTGCCACCCGGCCCAGATCTTCTTCGGCGACAGCGGCTCCCTGCCCCTCGGGGCGATCCTGGCCTACTTCGCCATCGTCTCCAAGCAGGAGCTGGCCCTGCCGCTCCTGGCCGGCGTCTTCGTCCTCGAGGCCGCCTCCAGCCTGATCCAGATCTACGCCTTCAAGCTCACCGGCCGCCGGGTCTTCCCGATCGCTCCTCTGCACCACGTCTGGCAGCTCCGCGGCATGCCGGAGCCGAAGATCGTCGTGCGCTTCTGGATCGTCGCCGCCGTCTCCGCCTCCCTTGGCCTGCTCCTCATCAAGATCCGTTGAGCGCCATGCTGCGAACCGCCACCTCCCCCTGGCGCCCGGCCTGCTGGATGCTCGGCAGCCTGGGCCTCCTGCTCCTCCTCGGCCTCGCGGCCGCGGCCACGGCGGCACCGCCGGGCCAGGCCTGGCAGAGCCTCGGCCTCCACGCCCTGCACCTCGGCCTCGGCCTGGCGGTCTTCCTGGCCGCGCTCTCGGTTCCGGTGGAACGCGTGCGCCAGTGCGCCCCGGGCGCGCTCCTGGCCGTCTGGATGCTCCTCGCCGGCATGCTCCTGGACGGGCGGCTCTCGGTGAGCGCCTTCGGGGCCTCGCGCTGGGTCTCGGTGGCGGGCTTCCACTTCCAGCCCTCGGCCTTCCTGCAGTTCCTCTGGCCGGTCGCCCTGGCTTCCTGGGCGGCGCGCGATCCGCTGCGCCTCCGCAGCCCCCGGGCGCTCCTGCGCCTGTTCCTGGTCTTCGCCTTCCTCGCCGCCCCGGTTCTCCTGCAGCCGGACCTGGGCTCGGTCCTGATCCTCTTCGGCGTGACCGGCATCACCCTGGTCTTCGCCGGCGCGCCGCTGGCCTACCTGCGCTGGCTGGCGCCGGCGGCGGTCGGCATCGCCGCCCTGGCCTCGCTGCTCTTCGATCACGTCGTGCAGCGGGTCGTGGGTTTCCTGCGCGACGAGCCCTACCAGCTGCGCATGGCCTGGGAGGCCCTGCAGCTCGGCGGCCTGACCGGGCGCGGGCCCGGCCGCGGTCTGGTGAAGGGCTACATCCCCGAAGGGGACACCGACTTCATCCTCGCGGTGCTCGGCGAGGAGTGGGGACTCCCAGGCACCCTGGCGGTCTGGATCCTGTTCCTGGTCTTCACCTGTGCTGCGGTCCAGGTCGCCCGCCGCGCTCCACGGCGCTACGGCGCCATCCTCATGGCCTCGGCGGCGGTGATGATCTCCGTGCAGGCCGCCATCAACATGGCCGTGGTCACCGGCGCGGTGCCGCCCAAGGGCCTGCCTCTGCCTTTCATCAGCCGCGGCGGCTCGGCGGTGCTGGCCCTCTCGGCCCTGCTCGGGGTAGCCTTGCGGGCGGCCCTGGAGGAACGCCGGCCGCGCCCGGTCCTGGAGGCGGCCGCGCCGGGCCCGCGCCTCCGCTCCTGGCCTCTGCTTCCCTCCGAGGGCCCGCCCCGCCCTGCCTGACCATGGTCGAATCCCTGCAGCGTTCCGGACTCCTGGTGCTGTTCCTGCTCCTGGCGGTCGTGGCCGCGAGCATCGTCCTGCCGCGCGGTTCCGAGAAAGGCGTGCCCGAGCCGGTGCGGGCGGCGGCGGTCCCCGGCGAGATCCTGGAGGCGGAGCTGGTGCCGCCGGAACAGCGCCGGGTCTTTCTCGATGCCTCCCACTTCCGCGAGCCCCCGATCCGCAGCCCGCGCGAGGGGGGCCGCCTGCGCGACCGCCGCGTGCCCGAAGCCCTCTCGCCCGCAGGCACCCGGCCCTATCGGGTGCGTCCCGGGGAGACCCTGAGCCGCATCGCCGCCGAGCAGCTGGGCGAAGCCGGGCGCTGGAAGGAGATCGCGGCCCTGAACCCGGAGCTCGATCCGGACCGCGTTCCGGCGGGGGCGCGGATCCTGCTGCCGGCCGCGCCGGCTCCGCCGCGGGAGGGCGGGGCGGAGACGGCGGCCGCGGAGGTCCCGGTGCCCCCGGCGCCCGCGGTCCGGGAGTACCGCGTGTCCCCGCGGGAGACGCCGGGCGAGATCAGCCAGGCGGTCTACGGAACCAGCCGCTACTGGCGCGAACTCCTCGAGGCCAACGGCATCGACGATCCGCGGAAGCTGCGCGCCGGCCAGGTCCTGCGCGTGCCCGACCTGGCGGAGCTGCGGCGTCCCTGAGGGATGGCCGCACCGTCCCGTGCCCTGCGCTTCCTCTTCGTGGGCGGCGGGACCGGCGGCCATCTGGCACCGGCCCTGGGTCTCGCCGAGCGGCTCCTGGAGCGGGGGCATGAGGTCTTCTTCCTCACCAGCGGGCGGGCGGTGGAGCGGGACTACCTGCCCGCCTCTGCCGGGCACCGGAGCCTCGATGTGGACCGCTCCCGCCTGCCCCGTCGCCTCGCGCTCCTGCCGGCCCTGCTCCGCGCCCGCCGGCAGGCGAAGGCCTTCCGGCCGGACCTCGTGGTCGGTCTCGGGGGCCTGACCGGCGCTGCCGCCCTGGGCGCCCGGCGCGGGTGTCCTCTGGTCCTCCTGGAGGGCAATGCCGTCGCCGGCCGGGGCGTGCGCCTGCTCCTTCCCTGGGCCGCCTGCGTTCTGACCCAGTTCCGGGAGACGGCGGCCAGCCTGCCGCGGGGCCTCTGGGTCGGCCCCCTGGCGCGCCGGGCCCTGGAGCCGCGGCCCCGGGCCGAGGCGCGGCGGAGCTTCGGCCTGGAGGAGGACCGGCCGGTCCTCCTCGTGACCGGGGGCAGCCAGGGCGCCGAGGACTTGAACCGCCTCGCCGCCCGGGCCGCCCCGGCTCTGTCGCGGGAGGGCTGGCAGCTGCTCGCTGCGACCGGTGCCGGGCGCGGGCGGGGGCTCGCGGCGGCCTGCCGGGAGGCGGGACTCCGGGCCACCCTGCAGGAGAACCTGGCCGACATGGGCGCCGCCCTGAGCGCCGCCGAACTCGCCCTCTGCCGGGGCGGCGCCGCCACCGTGGGCGAACTCTGGCTGCACCGGCTGCCGGCCCTGGTCGCGCCCTATCCCTACCACCGCGACCGGCAGCAGGAGCACAACGCCCGGCGCCTCGGCGGCGGCGTGCGCCTCCTGGACGCACGGGCGGAGGATGCCCTGGCCCGTCTCCTGGAGCCGGTCCGGGACGCCAGCCAGCGCGAGGCCATGCGCCGTGCGCTGGAGGCCACCGCACCGCCCGACGGCCGGGTCCGGGCGGTCGAGATCCTGGAGAACCTGGCTGCCGGCCGCGCCGGAGGCGGAGGCTAGGCTGGGGCCATGGGGGAGCGGGTACCGGTCCGGCGCGGGCTCCTGGACGCCCTGGCGGGGGCGGCCGGACGCCGCGCCTACCTGGCGGGGGTCGGCGGTGCGGGCATGCGCGGGCTGGCCACCTTCCTTCTTGCCGACGGCTGGGAGGTCTGCGGCGCCGACCGCCAGGGCCTGGCGGCGGACGACCCCCTCCTGGGCGCGGGGCTGCGCCTCCTGTCCGAGGAGGAGGCCCCGCCGCCGGTGAGCCTGGCGGTGCGCTCGGCCGCCGTGCCCGGGACGGCGCCGGGCTTCGCCGCCGCCCTCCGCCGGGGGGCCCGGGGCCTGCGCTACGCCGAACTCCTGGGCGAGATCACCCGCCTGCGCCCGGCACTGGCCGTCGCCGGCAGCCATGGCAAGACCACGACCACGGCCTGGATCGCCTGGGGCCTGCGTGAGGCCGGACAGTCGGTCGGCTGGCTCGTCGGCGGCCGTGTGCCGCAGCTCGGGGCCTCCGCTGCCTGGGGCGACCCCGGCGAGATCCTGGTCGTCGAGTCCTGCGAATTCGACCGCGGCTTCCACTGCCTGCACCCCGCCCAGGCCGCTCTGACGAACGTGGACGAGGAACATCCCGACACCTATCCCGGCGGGCTCCCGGAGGTGGAGGAGGCCTTCGCCCGCTTTCTGGAGGGGGTTCCCGCCGGGGGCCGCATCTTCGCCGGGCCGCAGGCGCCGGGGCGGCTGCCGGGCCGTTTCGCCGCGCCCTGGATCCGGGTGCCGCCCCTGGCGGCAGGCGTCGAGGTCGGACTGCCCGGGCGCCACAACCGGGCCAATGCCGCCCTGGTGGCTGCGGTCCTCGAGGCCTGCGGCGTCGGTCGGGAGACGATCCTGCGGGTGCTCCGGGAGTTCCGCGGCGCCGCCCGGCGGCTGGAGAGGGTCGGCACGCTGGGCGGGGCCCTCGTGGTCTCGGACTACGCCCACCACCCGGTGGAGGTCGCTGCGACCCTGGACGGCGCGAGGGAGGCCTGGCCGGGGAAGAGGCTGGTGGTGGTCTTCCAGCCCCATCAGGCCACCCGCTTCGCCCGGTTCCGGGAGGCCTTCGCCGAGGCCCTGCGCGAGGTGGACGCCCTGGTCCTCTTCGAGGTCTACCGGGCCCGCGACCCCGAGGAGCTGCGGGTGCGGAGTGCCGAGCTCCTGCCCCTCCTCCCCGGGCGGCTGCGCGAGGCCGGCCGTCTCTGCCAGCCTGCAAGCCCCGGGGAGGCCGCCTGCTGGCTCCGGGAGCGCTGCGGGCCGGGGGATCTCATCCTGTGCCTCGGAGCCGGAGACATTGATGGATTCGCCCGCCGCCTCGTGGACTGAGCGCGCGCGCCGCGTGCCGCGCCTGGAAGGGGTGCCCCTGGCCGCCTGGACGACACTGCGCATCGGCGGTCCAGCGGCGGAGTTCTACCAGCCGCGTCGTCCCGAGGATCTGGCCGCGCTCCTCGATCACCTGGAGGAGCGGGAGCTTCCCTGGCGCATGCTCGGCGGCGGCGCCAACGTCCTGGCCCCGGACGGCGGCGTCCGGGGGGCGGTGATCCAGACCGAGGGCCTGCGCGGCGTCTTCCGGGAAGGGGAGCGTGGGCTCCGGGCCTGGGCCGGAGCCAGCCTGCCGGGCCTGGTCCACAGTGCCGCCGGCCTCGGCCTCGCCGGCCTGGAGCCCCTGGCCGGGGTGCCGGGGCAGCTCGGCGGCGCCCTGGCCATGAACGCCGGCTCGGCCGAATGGGGAATCTGGTCGGTGGTGCGGGAGGCCGTCCTCTGGGACCCCGAGGCCGCCGGGCCGGGGCCGGAGCGGATCCGTGCCGTCGGCCCGGAGGAGATCGGGCCCCGCTACCGCGACGGCCGTCTCGGGAGGGCCGTCGTCCTGGAGGTCCTCCTCGAACTCCAGCCTTCGACCCCGGCCCGGGTGCGGGCGGCGGTGCGCGAGCGCATCGCCCGCAAGAACGCCAGCCAGCCCGTGAGCCTCGCCACGGCCGGCTGTGCCTTCCGCAACCCGCCCGGGGACTCCGCCGGGCGCCTTCTCGAGGCCGCCGGCCTCAAGGGGCGGCGGCGGGGCAGGGCGGTCTTCTCCGGGCTCCACGCCAACTTCGTCGTGAACGAGGGCGGGGCGACAGCCGCCGAGGTGCGCGCCCTCCTCGAGGAGGCCCGGGAGGAGGTCGAGGGGCGCTTCGGGATCCGGCTGCGGCCGGAGCTCGTGATCTGGCCGGAGCCCCTGCCGGAATGACGGGGCTGTGCCGCCTCCTCGGGAAAATGGAGGTGGAGAAAGATCGTGATTGAATAGCGATAACTGTTGTTTTATGGCCTAGAGTCTCTTCTGGAACGCGGATTGTTTCCCTCCTCGCGGCCGGGCGGGGGTCGCCCGGATCCATTGGGAATCAGGTCCGATCCAGGAGGAGAAAACCATGCTTGCCCGTCGTGAACGCGAGGTTCCTGCGCCCGCTCTGGGCTTCGAGGATCTCTTCGACACCTTCTTCAACGGCTGGGGCGACCGCCGGCGCTTCGTGGCCCCGGCGCTGCCCCCGATGAGGATCTGGCAGGACGACGAGGCCTTCTACGTCCAGGCCGAGGTCCCCGGCTTCGACATGGACGACCTCGAGATCCTGGTCCAGGGCCGGCAGCTGACCCTGCGCGGCAACCGGCGCTTCGACCTGCCTGAGGGTGCCCACGAACTCCACAACGAGCTGCGTCTGGGCAGCTTCGAGCGGAGTCTGCAGCTGCCGCAGCCGGTGGACAGCGAGCACGTGGGCGCCGAGCTCAGCCGCGGTCTCCTCGAGGTCCGCCTGCCGAAGGAGAGTGCGCACCGGCCGCGGAAGATCAAGATCCGCAGCCGCTGAGGGGTGGCGAGGAGGGCTGTCTCCGGGCCGCCGGGGACGGCTCCGGGCGGGTGGCTCCCCTGGGCGGGAGCCACCCGCCTGCGTTCCCGCTGCGCGGGTACCGGCGAGGCGCCCTGGCCCTGCCTTGGCAGGGAAGGCGGCCCCGTCTAGGGTTGCGGTTTCCGCCGATGCTGCGCCGCCTCCTGTTCCCCCTGGCCGCCCTCGCCCTGGCGGGCTTCCTCCTGGAGCGCGCCTGGAACCGTCCCCCGGTGGCCGCGGGCAGCGAGGAGTCCGCTTTCCACATGGTCTTCCCGGTCGGCGTCGTGCCGGTGGAGGCGGCCGAGGTGGTGGAGTCCATCGAGGTGGTGGGCGAGGTGGCGGCCGCCCGGCGCTCGGTCCTGGCCTTCGAGCGGGCCGGCACCCTGGCCGCCCTGGAGGTGGAACTCGGGGATCCGGTCCGCACGGGCCAGGTCCTGGCGCGTCTCGACAACGCCGTCCTGGCCGAGGAAGTCGCCGCCGCGGAGGCGGCCGTGGCCCTGGCCCGTTCCGATGCCGCCCTCGCCCGGCGCGAGGCCGAGCGCGCCCGGAGTCTCAGCGACCGGGAGCTGTCCGCCACCGACCGCGACCGCCTGGAGAGCGCCGCCGAGGCCGCCGAGCTCCGGCTGGCCCGCGACGAGGCCGATCTGCGGCGGCTGCGCGTGCTCCTCCGCAAAGGGCAGCTGGAGGCGCCCTTCGACGGGGTCGTCGTGTCGCGGCCGGTGGCTCCGGGTACCTTCCTGGCGGCCGGCCAGGTCTGTCTCGAGGTCCTGGAGCAGGGCCACCGGGAACTCCGGCTCGAGATTCCGGCGGCGGCCGCCGCACGCGTGCATGCCGGGGCCTCGGTCCTCCTGGGCGCCGACGAGCTGCCCGGCGAGGAGTTCGCCGCCCGCCTCGACCGCCTCCTGCCCCAGGCCTCTCCGGACTCCCGCATGGTCCTCGGGATCGTGCGCCTGGACGAGCAGGGCGTGGATCCCGAAGGGCGGCTCCTGCCCGGCTTCTTCCTGCGCGGGAGACTGGAGCTGCGGCGCTTGCAGGCGCCGGCGGTGGTGCCGCGGGCGGCGGTGCTGCCGGACGCCCGGGGGCCCTACCTCTACCTCGTCTCCGAGGAGGGCGAGGGGCCGCCGCGGGCGCAACCGGTGCCGGTCCGGATCCGCGCCCGTGAGGGGCAGCGCCTGGCCGTGGAGTCCCTGGTCCCCGGCGCTCTGGAGACGGGGGACCGGGTCTGTGTGACCGGTGCCGGCAAGCTCTTCCCGGGGGCGCCGCTGCGGCCGGTGCCGGAGGGCGGGCCCCCGGCCGCCGGTGGTGCAGCCTCTCCGGGCCACGCCGAGGCTTCGCCCGCCTCCGCGGAGAGCGGGCCGGAAGGCCGATGAACCCGGTCCGCTTTGCCGTCGAACGTCCCTACACGGTGGCGGTGGCCGTGATCCTGGCGCTGCTTTTCAGCGCTCTCGCCTTCCGGGACATCCCGGTGCAGCTGAAGCCGACGGTCGAGCCGCCGGTGATCCAGGTGCGCACCCTCTACCCGGGAGCCGGGCCGGTGGAGGTCGAAGAGCAGGTGACGCGGCGCATCGAGGATCTGCTCCAGGGCGTGGACGGCCTGGACCGGCTCACCAGCTCCTCGCTGGAGGGCCAGAGCCTGGTCACCCTGGAGTACGAGTGGGGGGTGGACAAGGACCGGGCGGTCGTGGACGTCACGAACAAGCTCCGCGAGCTTGCCGGCTTGCCGCAGGAGGCCGAGCAGCCGGTGGTGAGCCTCACCGGCGAGATGGGGGAGAACAACTCCATGTGGATCGTGGCCCGGAGCCACTACTCCCCCTCCCGGATCCGGCAGATCGTCGTCGAGCATGTGGAGCCGCGGCTTCTGCGCGTCCCGGGCGTAGCCGAACTCCTGATCGTCGGCGGCGCGGAGCGGGAGATCCGCATCTTCCTGGACCCGGAGGCCCTGGCCGGCCGCCGCCTGTCCTTCGAGAGCGTGGCCTCGGCGGTGCGCCGCGGTTTCCAGGACCTGCGCGGCGGCACCGTGGAGAGCGGACCACGGCAGCTGGTGGTGCGCACCGAGGGCCGCAG
>JALUUN010000401.1 GCA_027021325.1 Planctomycetota bacterium | reverse complement strand
CCGGGTGGCGGCCCTGCACCAGGGGAACGCGGACTGGTTGAACAACCTCGGCTTCGCCTGCCGCGAGCTCGGCGTGGCCGCCCAGCAGGCGGGGAACCAGGAGGAGGCCACACGCCTCTTCCAGGAGTCCTGGGAGGCCTACACCCTGTGTGTCCGGGCCCGCCCCGACGACCCCCGTTTCGTCAACGACCGGGCCCTGATCGCGGTCTACTACCTGGGACCGGAGGTCTGGGAGGAGGCCGAGGCGGAACTGCACCGGGCCATCCGCCTCGGTGAGGAGGCTCTGGCCTCCCTGCCGGCCGACGTTACCGAAGAGGAACGAAAGGCCCTCGAGGAGGCGGTCGGCGACGCGTGGGAGAACCTGGCCTGGCTCGACGTCATGCGCCGGGGACGCCTGGACCGCGCCGAGGGCTACCTGGAACAGAGTGTGAAGTACTACCCCGGCGCCGATCGCCAGGGCGTCGCCCGGCTGCGCCTCGAGATCCAGCGCCGCCGCCAGGCCGCGGCGGCCGATCCCGGTTCCCCACGCTGAGCCCGGTCCGGCCACAGGCCCCCACCCCGACCTCCCTGCCCTCCCATGCCCCTCCTCCTGCCCACCCTCGCTCTGCTCCTCCTCCAGGACGGCGACCTCGCCCCGGCCAGGTCCCAGGCAGCGGCCGCCGCCGAGGCCGGCGACTTCGCCCGCGCCGTGAACATCCTGGAGGACGCCGGCGCCTGGAAGTCCAGGGACGTCCAGGCCCTCGCCGAGCTCGGCCGCTACCAGCTGCGCCTCGGGGAGAGCCTCGCGGCCGGCGGCGCCGACGCGATCGCCGTCACCGACGCCTTCGCCCAGGCCGCCTCGACCCTGAAGAAGGCCTGCGGGCTGGACGGCGCCCCGGAGGAGGCCTTCGTGGACTGGTCGGAGGCCGAGCTCAACACGAGCAACTTCAAGATGGCACGGCGCGCCGCCGTTCAGGGACTCGAGGCTCATCCCGACTCCCTCGGCGTCCGTCTGCAGCTCGCCCGTGTGGTCCTGGCCGAGGCCAGGCAGAAGGACGGGGAGGCGCGGACCGGCCTCCAGGAGGAGGCGCGCCGGGTCCTCCAGGAGGCGGCTCGGCGCCATCGCGACTCCGCCCTGCCCCTGGTCCGCCTCGGCGAGCTCGAGGTCCTGGCCGGCGACCGGGAAGCCGCCGTGGAGGCCTGGCGGGAGGCTCTGCAGCGCAATCCGGACGAGGTGGATCTCGGCGCCCTCGGGCAGTGGCTGCCGGGGACGGCGGCGGAGCTCATCGAGGAACTCCTGGAACGGCGGCCCGAGGACGCCACCCTGCGCTGGTACCAGGGCATGGCGCGCTACAACGCCCTGACCCAGGGCGACATGGAACAGTACCCGGCCCTTCGCTCGGCCTTCGAGCGGGTCCTGGAGCTCAACCCGAGCTTCACGAATGCCTGGTACTTCCTGGCCGATGCCGCCTTCCGCTACGCCACCTGGCTCCAGTCCCAGGGCCGCGAGGACGATGCGCGCCGCGAGTTCAACGAGGCCGCCACCGGCTGGGCCCGCTACCTGAAGGACTTCGGCGCCTATCAGCGCCAGGCCCTGGCCGCCTCCCCTGAGGCCGCCGAGGCCTTCTACGCCAACATGAAGTGGCTGAGCGGCAAGGCCTACGAGTTCCGCAACCCCGCCTGCGTGGATCTCGCGCGCTGGGTCGCCGAGGGACGCTCCCAGGACGCCGAGGCCTGGAACAACTACGCCTTCTTCTGCCGCGAGGTGGGCAACGCCGGGGAATCCTTGCGAGCCTACGAGCATGCCCTCTCCCTGGCTCCCGGGGATCCCCAGATCCTGAACGACCTGGCGGTCATCCTGCACTACTACCTCAAACGGGACGACGACCGCGCCCGGGAGCTGTACCGCAAGGCGATCGAGCGCGCCGAGGCGATCCTGGCCTCCGGCGAGAAGGA
>JALUUN010000400.1 GCA_027021325.1 Planctomycetota bacterium | reverse complement strand
GAACGGCGCCGGGGAGTGCGCGGCGGAGGACGCGAGGACCGCGAGCATGGGGCCGGGAGGGATTCAGGGATGCTTCGAGAGAAGCTCCGCGCTCAAGAGCGTCTGCTCCATGCCCAGGACCCGGAGCTCCACGGGGCCGGAGGGAAGGAAGACCTCGGCGGCTCGGCCGCTCCAGAGACCGAGGGTCTGGAGGACGACGCCATCCCGGCTCCGGAGCTCCAGGACGGTCAGCGCAAGAGGGGATTCGACGAGGACACAGGCCCGCCGGCCGCGCAGACGCTCGAAGGCGAGGGCTTCGCCGGCGGTCTCCGCCCGGGCGACGAAGCGAAGGGCCGGGTCCCGCCCTTCCGCCACGCAGGCGAAGGGCGAACCCTCCGGTACCCAGGCCTCCCAGCGGCCCTCCTCGTCCAGGCCCACGGCCTCGATGCCGAGGCGCTCTGGATCGCCGGCCTGGAGGTTCAGGAAGCCTCCGGCGCATTCCGGGAGGCGGCCCTCGATCCGGATCCGCGGTGGAACGGAGATCGCCAGATCCTCCGCCCCGGCCTCGGCGATCACGGTCTCCACCGAACCATGGCGGCGCTGACCGAAGCGGGCCCGCGGCACGGAGAGTTCGTAGGTTCCTGGGAGGAGCGGTCCCAGGACGAAACGCCCGCCGTCCTCCAGGGCGGCGAAGGGTCCCCAGGCGGCGGGCTTCCCGCTGGCGAGCCGCGGGCGGGCCAGGACCATGCCGCCGTCCAGGGGAAGCCCCAGGGTGGAGCGGACCCGGCCCGCGAGGTAGAGGCCGAGGGCGGTGACGACCTCCACCTGCGCTCCCCCGGGCTCCACGGTCACCGGCACGAGGACCGGGGCCATGCGCTCTCCGGCCGGCCGGTCGGCGTCTTCGCGGGTGACGGCGAGGATCCAGTGCCCCGCCGGCACCTCCTTCAGATGGAAGCGGCCGTCCTCCCCGGACGTGAGGGTGTCGTAGGGGGTCTGGACGAGGGACTGGCCGGCGAGGAGCCGGGGGCCGGAAAGGTTGCCGGCATGGAACAGGGAGGCCGGCGGC
Organism: Planctomycetota bacterium; assembly: GCA_027021325.1. Lineage (GTDB taxonomy): Bacteria > Planctomycetota > UBA1135 > UBA1135 > UBA1135 > JALUUN01. The sequence continues at coordinate 892 of JALUUN010000400.1, read as the reverse complement.
ACGAGGCGCACGCGCGCTCCGGGGACGCCGCGCCCCTCCCCGTCCACGACCCGCCCTTCCAGGTCTGCGGAAGCGAAGTCCGCATCCAGGCGGACCGTGCCGCCGCCGGCCGTATGGACCCCGCGCGGGGAAAGGATCTCGCGGCCCGGGAGGAAGACCCGCAGGCACCAGACCGTGTCGGGAGGAAGATCCTGGACGAGGAAGTACTGGCTCCCCTCGCCGGCGGGTGCGGCACCGGCCCTCAAGGCGGTGTCGAGGGAGGCCTCCCGCTCGGCGCCGGTGATCGGGTCCTCCAGGACCAGGCGCTGGACGGGGGCGGGAAAGGCCCCCCGCGGGATCACGAGGTCGAGGAAGACGGAAGAAGGCGCCTGGCCTCCCGGTTCGGAACAGGCGGCGGGATCGGGCTCCTCGGGCAGGTAGAGGCCGGCCGCGGCCCGGCCTTCCTTCCCGCCGGCCTCGAGCCGCCAGGTTCCGGACGGCTCCTGGCGCACCCGCACACCAGGCCCGGGCTCGACAGCAAGGGCCGGGCTCTCGGCACCGTCACCGGGCAGTTCGAGGCGGAGGAGGACGGGAGGGGAAGCTCCGGCCTCTTGCACCGGGGAAGTCTCCTCGGGAGTACAGGCACCGGCGGCCCAGCCCAGAAAAAGGCCGGCCAGGGCGGGAACCGGGATCCGCAGCGGCAGAAGGCCGCGACCGGAAGGCGTGCGCGGGAGGGCGGGAGAAGGAAAGCAGATCATGAAAGGACTCATGGAAGGGTTACCGGCCGGCGGCGAAGACGGTGGAGGATCCAGGCCGCAACCGGCAGCAGGATCGAGGCCTGGGGCAGCTTTCCGAGGAGCATGGTCTTCAGCAGCCCGGGCCAGGAGCCGGCCTCGATCTCGAGAAGCGAGGC
>JALUUN010000399.1 GCA_027021325.1 Planctomycetota bacterium | reverse complement strand
CGCGCTTCAGGATGTCGTCCAGGCTGGTGCCGTGACAGCCGCGTTCGAGGACCAGTTCGGCGGCCGCTTCGAGGATGCGCTCCCGGGCGAGCCGCCCGCGTTGCGTGCGGGGGATCCCCATGTCGGGTTGGTGTGGGGGTTGCTGAGGCTTCGAGGAGGAAGGAGGTTCATTCGGCCACGGTCTCGAGGACCTCTTCGTAGGCCTTGAGGAGGACGGGGACCTGGATGCGTTCCCCGTCCCGCAGCACCTCGAGGGTGATCTTCTCGCCGACCTGGCGTTCGGCCAGGAGGCGGACGAGATCCTGCTGTTGGCTCACGGGATCCCCGTTGAGTCCGACGATCAGGTCGCCGGGCTCCACCTGGCCGTCCTCCATGCGCGCCGGGCGCAGGCCGGCGGCGGCGGCGCCGCTGCCGGGGACGACCTCGGTGACCGCCACCCCGTCCAGGCCATGCTGGCGGGTCCAGGCGTCGGGGGCCATGCGCACCCCCAGGGCCGGCTGGGAGACGCGGCCCTGGCGGATGATCTGGGGGACGACGCGGTTGACGACGTCCACGGGTACCGCGAAGCCGATGCCGCTGTTGACGCCGGCCTCGGCGTGGATCGCGGTGTTGACCCCGATCAGGCGGCCGGCGCTGTCGAGGAGCGGCCCGCCGGAGTTGCCGGGGTTGATGGCGGCGTCGGTCTGGATGACGCCGTGGATGCGGGCCAGGGTGCGCGCCCGCATGGTCCGCTGGAGGCCGCTGATCACGCCCACGGTGAGGGTGTGGTCGTAGCCGAAGGGATTGCCGATGGCGAAGACCATCTGGCCGACGCGGAGGTCGTGGCTGGTTCCGAGGGGCAGGGTCACGAGGGAGGTGCCCGGCACGAGGATCTTGAGGACCGCGAGGTCGGTATTCGGATCGGAGCCGACCAGCTCGGCGGCGTGGGCGCTGCCGTCGGCGAGACTGACGTAGGCGCGGTCGGCGCCCTCGAGAACGTGGAGGTTGGTGACGACATAGCCGTCCGGGCTCCAGAGGAAGCCGGAGCCGGTGCCGAGGAGGTACTCGTCGGCGGGCTGGCCGAAGGGCACCCGCTGGCGCTCGGTGGTGTAGATGTGGACCACCGCCGGGCCGGCGGCCTCGAAGATGGCGATGGTGGTCTGCTCTTCCTCGGTGAGGTCGGCCCGCGGGGTGACGGCCCGGGGGGCGGCGCCGGGGTCGTGGAGGGGTGGCGTCCAGGTGAGGAGACGCCAGGCCAGGACGGCTGCCAGGGCCAGGCTGGCGCCAGCGAGGAGGAGAAGCGCCCGGTTCAAGTCGCTGCGGGGCGGCGGTTCGAGGGAGGGCCGGTCCAAGAGGAAGATCCGCAGCCCCCATCCTAGCCCGCGGCGCGTCAGTGGAAACGGGACTCGGCCGGGACCGGGCGGGCTGGAGGCTAGACTGACCCCATGAGCCGCCTGCGCCTGTACCAGCTGCCTCTTTCTCCGAACAACGTGAAGGTCCGTCTGGCCCTGGGTTTCAAGGGCCTGGAGTGGGAGTCCGTAGAGGTTCCCTTCAGCCCCGGGGACGACTCCGGGCGTGCCGAGGTCCTGCGCATCTCCGGCCAGCCGCTGGTGCCGGTGCTCGTGGACGGAGAGAAGGTGATCTTCGACTCGCACGCCATCCTGCGCTACCTCGATGCGAACTTCCGCGATACGCCGCGGCTCTTCGCTGAGGACCGGCCGACCCTCCAGGCCATCGAGGAGTGGGAGCTCTGGGGGCGGACCACGGCGCCCCAGCCGGTCGGCATCCTGTTCCGCGCGTTCCTGGAGGGGCGGGCCGAGGAGGTGAAGGAGCAGGCCCGCGCCGCCCTCGGGCCGGTGATCGAGCGTCTGGAGACGGCACTCCAGGACGCCGACTGGCTGGTGGACGGCCGCTTTAGCGCGGCCGAGGCCGTGATCGCGCCGTGGGTCGCCCACACCGTC
>JALUUN010000398.1 GCA_027021325.1 Planctomycetota bacterium | reverse complement strand
GGTACTCCTCGACCAGGATGGTGCGCCCGGCCTCTCCGAAGACCCCATCCTCGAGCATGGCCTTGGCGGTCCGGCGGGCCTCGCGGGCGTCCTGGCAGATGACAACCCCCTTCCCGGCGGCCAGGCCCGAGGCCTTGAGGACGACGGGATAGCGGGCCCCGGCCTCCAGGTAGGAGATCGCCGGGTTGAGTTCCGAGAAGCGCCGCCAGCTGGCAGTCGGCACCCGGTTGCGGACCAGGAGCTCCTTGCAGAAGACCTTGGAGCTCTCGATCTCGGCGGCCGCCGCCCGTGGGCCGAAGGCCAGGATTCCGGCCTCGGCCAGGGCATCCACGAGCCCGCGGGCCAGGGGGTCCTCCGGGCCGACGACCACGAGGTCCGGTTTCAGGCGCCGGGCCGTCGCGACCGTGGCCTCGACATCGGCGAGCTTCGCCTCGACGAGCTCCCCCAGCTCGGCGCAGCCGGGATTGCCCGGAGCGATCCAGAGCTGCTCCAGCAGGGGCGAGCGGGAGATCTTCCAGGCGAGGGCGTGTTCGCGCCCGCCGGAGCCGAGGACCAGGATGCGCATGGGACAGGACCGGGCCGGGACCGCCGGGGAGGGTACGGGGCGGAGGGCCGGCGGGCAAGGTCTGGCCCCGGCGCGGCCCGGAGACTAGAGGAGAGGACATGCCGCACCCGGTCTGGCCCGCCTGGATGGCCCGGCTCGAAGACGAGCTGGAGTCGGCCCTCGGCCTGCACGCCCTGCGCTGGATGGGCCGCCGCGCCGGACGCCGGCTCGGCGCCGAACTCCGCGAGGCCCCCCCCGAGGACCCTCGGCGCCCTCCCTTCCCCGCCACTCACCAGGGCCTGCTGCCCGATCCGGCGCGCAGCAGCCGGCTCCTGGCCGAGTTCTGCGCGGGTCTCCTCGAGGGCCTGGATCCCGAAGGCGGTGTGCGCCGGGTGCGGCCCACGGCGGAGGGCCACACGCTGACCGCGGGCGGCCCCGTGCAGGCACTCCCCGAGGCTCCGGACTTCCACCTGCCGGAGGACGGGCCTCTGTCCAGCTACCAGATCGCTCAGCTCGTGGACCTGAGCGAGGACGCCATCCTCTTCGTGGACCGCGAGCGCCGGTTCCGGGCCTGGAACCGCGGGGCGGAGCGCATGTTCGGCTACCGGGCCGAGGAGGCCCTGGGCCGCTACTACGACCTCGTGGTTCCCGAGGACCTGCGGCAGGCCGGCGAACTCGACGAGATCCACGAACGGAGCCACCAGCCCGGTGGCCTGCGCAACTACCGGACCCGGCGTGTGCGCAAGGACGGCCGCGAGATCCTGGTCTCCCTGACCCGGACGGAAGTACGGAATCGCCAGGGCCAGCCGGTCGGCTTCGGCGTGATCCTGCGCGACGTGACCGAAGAAGAGCGCCTGCGCCAGGAGCTCGAGACCGCCCGGCAGCTCGCTCGCGTCGGGGAGCTGGCGAGCCAGGTCGCCCACGAGGTGCGCAACCCCCTGGCCGGCATCCACGGAGCCCTGCAGATCCTGCGCCGGCGCCTCCGGCCCCAGGGGGAGGACCTGCAGGTCTTCGAGGACATCGCCTCCGAGATCGAACGCCTGGATCACATCGTGACCGACCTTCTGCGCTTCGGGCGTCCGGTGCAGCCGGATCTCCGGGACCTCGACCTCGGCGCCTGGCTCGAGGACTGGCGGCGCCGGCACGAGGAGGAGTTCCGGGACCGGAGGATCCGGGTCCAGGTGGAGGCTCCGCCCGGCCTCTCGGTCCGGGCCGACCCCTTGCTCCTGGAGCAGGTCCTGCGCAACCTCGCTGAGAACGCCCGGGAGGCCCAGGAGCGCGAGGAATGCCGTCTCCACCTGCGCGCCCGGCCCGGCCCCGGCTCCCCGAGCCGCGCCTGTCTCGAGGTCCGCGACGACGGCCCCGGCATTCCTCCGGAGATCCGCGGCCGGGTCCTGGAGCCCTTCTTCACGACCCGCAGCCAGGGTTCCGGGCTCGGTCTCGCCATCTGCCGCCGGCTCGCCACCGCCATGGGCGGTCTCCTGGAGCTGGCCGCTCCCCCGCCCGAGGGCGGCGCCCTCTTCCGCCTGGTCCTGCCCGCCGCGGACCCTCAGACCTGATCCTGGAGGCCGTACTTCTCGATCCGGTAGCGGATCTGGTCCCGGTTCATACCGAGGAGGCGGGCCGCCTGACTGCGATTACCCCGGGAGCGGCGCAGGGCCTCGATCACCCAGGCGCGCTCCAGGGCCTCCAGGTCCACGCCCGCCGGCGGCAGCGCCGGCAGGCCCGCCAGCTCCTCCGGCCCGGCGCCGCCGGCGGCGACCTCCGGCGGCAGGTCGGCGACCTGGATCTCCTCTCCCGGAGCGAGGAGCACCGCCCGCTCCACGGCGTTGCGGAGTTCCCGGACGTTCCCCGGCCAGGAGTAGGCCTCCAGGACGCGAGCGGCCCGCTCCCCGAAGTCGCGCACGGTGACGCCGAGCTCGCGCCGGAACTGCTGCAGGAAGTGCCGGGCCAGGGGAAGGATGTCCTCGCGGCGCTCGCGCAGAGGCGGGATCTCCACGGGGACCACCTTCAAGCGGTAGTAGAGGTCGGCGCGGAAGCGGCCGGCCTCGACCTCCTTCTCCAGGTCCCGGTGGGTGGCCGCCACGACCCGCGCCTCCAGGCGCAGGGTGCGCGTGCCGCCCACCCGCCGGAACTCCCGGTCCTCGAGGAGGGTCAGCATCTTCGCCTGGATCGCCGGGGGCAGGTCGCCGACCTCGTCCAGGAACAGGGTTCCCCCCCAGGCGAGCTCGGCCAGGCCGCGCTTGCTCTCCCGGGCGTCGGTGAAGGCTCCCTTCTCGTGGCCGAAGAGCTCGGACTCGAGGAGGCTCTCGGGGATCGAGGTGCAGGGTACGGCGATGAAGGGCCGTTCGCCGCCGGCGCCGGAGGCGGCGTGCAGGGTGCGTGCGGCCAGTCCCTTGCCGACGCCGGTCTCCCCGGTCAGGAGAACGGTGGAAGCGCCGCTGCGCCCGATGCGCTGCAGCAGATCCACCAGTTCCCGGGTCGCCGGGCTCTCGGCCACCGGCCAGAGGCTCCCCAGGTTCCGGGCGCGGAGGTCGGCCATGCGCCGCAGGCCGCGGGTCTCCAGGGCCCGGCGTGCGGTGAGAAGCAGGTCGTCCAGGTCGAAGGGCTTGGCAACGTAGTCGTAGGCGCCCGCCTGCATGGCCTCCACGGCACCGCGCAGGGAGCCGAAGGCGGTGATGACGAGGATCGGCAGGTCCTCGTCCTCGTAGCGGACCTCGGTGAGGAAGTCCAGGCCGCTGCCGTCGGGCAGGCGCAGGTCCAGGACCAGGAGGTCGGGCCAGGAGTCCTGGAGCCGGCGCCGGGCCTCCTCCAGGGTCGCCGCTTCCTCCACGGCGGCACCGGCGTCCTCGAAGCTGCTGCGCAGGCTCCAGCGGATCATGCGCTCGTCGTCGACGACCAGGATGCGCGGCGCGGGATCCGGGAAGCGGTAGGCCTCGGTCACGGCAGGGAGTCCGGCGGTCCGGGAAGGGCCCAGTCTAGGGACGCCGGAAGGACCGTCCTCCTCCCCTGCTAGGATCCGCCCCCCCGGCTTCCGTCTCCCCTCATGGAGAGCCTCTGGAATCCCGACGAGGCCGCCGCCTGCGGCGCCGATCCCCTCGCCCTGCGCGTCTACGGCTCGCGGCTCCTGGGCGCGGTGCCGGAGCTCGTCCTCCACGGCGGCGGAAACACCTCGGTGAAGGCCGTGGTCCCGGACCGCTGGGGGGATCCGGTCGAGGCCCTCCTCGTCAAGGGAAGCGGCTTCGACCTGGCCACGATCGTCGCCGAGGGCTTCACGCCTCTGCGCCGCACCGAGCTCCTGCGCATGCTCGAACTCGAGGAACTCGAGGACGAGGAGATGGTTCTGCGCCTGCGCCTCGCCAGCCTCGATCCCGCGGCTCCCGCACCGAGCGTCGAAGCCCTCCTGCACGCCTGGATTCCGGCGCGCTATGTGGACCACACCCACGCCGACGCCGTGGTCACGCTGACCAATGCCCCGGGCGGCCGCGAACGCATCCGGGAGCTCTACGGCAGGCGCGTGCTCTGGGTGCCCTGGACGCTGCCGGGCTTCGCCCTGGCGCGGCGGATCCGGGAACTCACCCGGAACCTCGACTGGGAGAGCGTCGAGGGTCTGGTCCTCGAGCACCACGGTGTCTTCACCTGGCACGACGATCCCCGAGAGTCCTACGAGCGCATGATCCGGCTGGTGGATGCCGCCGAGCAGGCGCTTCCGGCGGCCGCACCACCACCGGCACCGGCGGCTCCCTCGCCCCTGGAACTCCGCGCCGCTCTGCGCCGGGAAGCGAGCCGCCACGCCGGCCGCCCGCAGCTCCTGCGCGCTCTGGAGGGGCCCTGGGAGCGGGCTTGCGCGGCCTCGGCCTCCCTCCAGGCCGCCCTGGAACGAGGTCCCCTGACGCCGGACCACGTCCTGCGCCTCGGCTGGAAGCCCGCCCGGGTCGGCGCCGGGCAGGAACCCGGGGAGGCCCTCGAAGGCTTCGCCCGGGAGAGCCGGGAACGCTTCGCCCGCCTGGGACGCCCCGGCCTCCGGGAACTGCCGCCGGCGCCGCGCTGGATTCTCGGCCCCGAGGCCGGGGTCCTGGTGCTCGGGCCCGACCGCCGCTCCCTGGACATCACCGCCGATCTCGTGCGGCGGCAGCTCCCGGCGGCCGCCCTCGGCGAGGCCCTGGGCGGCTGGCGGCCGGTGGACGAGGCCGGCCTCTTCGACATCGAGTACTGGAGCCTCGAACAGGCCAAGCTGCGGCGGGAAGGAGAGGCGCCGCCGCTCGCGGGCCGCGTCGCCCTGGTCACGGGAGCGGCCTCGGGGATCGGGCGCGCCTGCGCCCGCCTCCTCCTGGAGCAGGGTGCCGCGGTCGCCGGGGTGGACCGGGACCCGCGGGTGGAAGAGGCCCCGGGACCGGTCCGCGGCGGCTGGCTGGGGGTCGTCGCCGACCTGACGGACCCCGGGGCGGCGGCCGCCGCCGTCCGCGCCGCCGTGGAGACCTGGGGCGGCCTCGATCTCCTGGTCTCCAACGCCGGCGCCTTTCCCCCGGGCGCCCCCCTCGAGGAGGTGGAGCCCGAAGCCTGGCGGCGCACCCTCGCCCTGAACCTCGACAGTCACTTCTTCGTCCTGCGTGCGGCCATCCCCTGGCTGCGCCTCGGCATCCGGCCGGCGGTCGTCGCCGTGGGCAGCCGCAACGTCCTCGCCCCCGGGCCCGGGGTCCTCCCCTACAGCGCGGCCAAGGCCGGGCTCCACCAGCTGGTCCGCGGCCTGGCCCTGGAACTCGCTCCCGACGGCGTCCGCGTGAACAGCGTCCACCCCGACAAGGTCTTCGACACCGGCGCCTGGGACGAGGCGACCGTGGCGGCCCGGGCCCGGCGCTACGGCCTGAGCCCCGAGGAGTACCGGCGCGGCAACCTCCTGCGTCGCGAAGTGCGCAGCGAGGACGTGGCCCGGGCGGTGCTCTGGCTGCTGAGCGACGCCTGCCCGGCCACGACCGGGGCCGGCCTGCCCGTGGACGGCGGCGACCCGCGGGCGATCTGAGGCCGGGCCGGAGGGCTACAATCCCGCCTCCCGGGAGAGGGGCCGGCCGCCGTCCGGCCGGGCATCCCGCCTCCGGCGCCCGTAGCTCAATCGGATAGAGCATCAGACTTCTAATCTGGCGGTTGGAGGTTCGAGTCCTCCCGGGCGCGCCCCTCCTCCCCGGCCGTCCCGTGCCCGCCCTCCTTCGCCCGCCCGCGGACCCCAACGCCTTCACGACCGGGGACTGGATTGCCCTGGCGGCCTTCGCAGCCTTCTTCGGCTTCGTCGCCCTGGGCGCCTGGCGCCTGTGGCGCATCAAGCGCCGGGGCATGGCCGGCCACGCCCACGCGGTCCTCGAACTCGGCGACTGGTTCCTGCCCTGGCCCGCCTGGTGGCCCGATCCCCGGCCGCTCGGCCCGGGCTGGTGGGCCGGCCCCCTGGACCACGACGGACGCCTGGAGATCCACCCTCTGGCGGGAGCGCGCGCCGCCCTCCAGGGCCGGGACTTCCTGGAGGAGGTTCTCCGCGAACGCGGGATCCGTCTCGACGAGACCCTCTTCGAGGAGGTGCCGGGCGCCTACGGCGAAGTGGTCCAGGTCGAGGGACGGGCCGACCTGCCCGGCGGGGAACGCGCCTGGATCTGGATGGCCCGGGTGCCGGGTCCTGCGCACAGCGGCCTGTTCCTGGCCTACCGCAGCTCCGTCCTCTACGGCCTGGCCGACGGCTTCTGGCTCCACGAGATCAGCCGTCTTGCCAGCCGGGAGGAGAGCGCCCGCTACCGGGCGCCGGCGCGCTGAGGGCCAGCCGTGCAACGGAAAGCGGGAGGGCGCCCGCGGCGGAGCGCCCTCCCGGGAGCCGGGGCCGGGCCCCGGCCGGAAGACCAAGGGACTACGGGAAGGTGTGGACCAGGACGTCCGTCTTCTCGCAGTGGGTGATGTTCACCGCCTGCAGCTGCACGGTCACACCGCTCGCCGAAGCCGGCACGGGGACGCTGATGCTGGCGACGCCGGCGTTGTCGCTGAGGTCGTTGCCGGCGATCTGCGGGTTGTTGATGTCCGCGGTCAGACCCTGGCAGCCCGGCACCGCCACCGAACCGGGGGCGAAGCCGTAGATGAAGTAGAACATCCCCTGAGGCGTGCCGTTGTCCACCTGCAGGGTGTTCACCGTCCCGGCCACACCCGGGGTGATGCTCAGGACCGGGCCGGTCGCAGCCGGCGCCACCGTGATGTCGTCAATGAGGACGCCGTCGCCCTCACCGATCGGGAAGTTGTCCGACTGGGCGAAGAGGAGGTAGAAGGGGCCGTCGGTGTTCACGCCGAGCGTGCTCAGGGGGAGATCCGTGAGCTCGGTCCAGGCGAAGTTCGTGAGCCCCGCCCAGTCGGTGTAGACCGGAATCCAGGTGAGACCGTCCTCGCTGACGAAGACGCCGTCATCCGGATTCGACTCCTCACCGAAGTCGTAGACCTGGAAGCTGAGGAACAGGTCGCCGGATCCCGTTCCATCGAGGCCGATGACCAGGCCGTTGGCCGAGACCACCCCGGAGATCGAGCCCGGGAAGTTGCCCATCTCCAGGTCGTAGGCTCCGCTGTAGGGGAAGGTGTTGCTGTTCCCGCCCGTGCAGGGCATCTTCTGGCCGATGTTGCAGAAGGCATCCGGCTCGAACTGACGGGTCAGGGCGTTCAGCTCGTTGACCGCCATGTGCGAGGGAACCACGCCAGCGTGGGCCTCGAAGTCGTCGAAGTAGCCCGCGCCGACGGCGACGAAGGTGCTCGGCAGGTTCGGCCACTGGATGGGCGGAGGCGGAGGCGTGCCGGTCGGGTCGATGGCCATGACCAGCCCGTTGCCGTCGCCCTGCGGGTCGTACATGATCCCGCCGCCGATGGCCTCGTCGATGCCGTCGCCGCTCATGTCCGCGCTGACGGCCACCGAGTAGCCGAAGACCGCATGCTCCAGGTTGCCGAGGAGCTCCCAGACCTGCGCGCCGGTGGCGCCGTCGAAGAGGAACACGGCGCCGTGGTTCACGGTTCCGTTCGGGCTGTCCCGGTAGGGTGCACCGGCAACGATGTCCGGCACCCCGTCGCCGGTGAGGTCCCGGCCGCCGGCCACGGACCAGCCGAGCTGCTGGCCGTCCTGGTCGCCGTACCACTTCCAGAGCTCGCTGCCGTCGGCGCCGGAGAAGACCACCACGCCGCCGGCGTTGTTGGCGTTGACATCGCGGTTGTGCATGCCGGAGACGAAGTCCGGAATGCCGTCGCCGTTGACGTCGCCGGCCTCGGAGACCTTGCGGCCGAGGTTGGTGGAGTTGGACTCCCCGTCCACCCGGAAGATCAGAGTGCCGGTGGCGCCGTCGAAGAGGTACACCGAGCCGCTGCCGGCACCGTTGTTGTCGGCGCCCTGGGCGCCCACCAGGAAGTCATCGAAGCCATCGCCATTGACGTCGCCGATGCCGGAGACACCGCGGCCGAAGAAGTCATCGTTGTTGGCTCCCTGGACCTCCCAGATGGTGTTGCCCGTGGGACCGTCGATGACCCGGGCGTAGCCGCGGCCGGTGCCGCTGCTTCCCAGGTTGCCGCCGTCCTGGTCGGCACCGACGATGAAGTCCGGCCAGCCGTCGCCGTTGACGTCGCCGCAGTCGCTGATCTCGACACCGAACTGATCCCAGTCCGTATTGCCGCCGATCACGTAGAGCTGCTGGAAGGTCAGGCCGTTGTGGACGAAGACCTCACCGCCGCCGTTGGCGTTCAGGTCGCCCAGGAGCGCGCAGTAGGCGAACTCCGAGATGCCGTCGCCGGTGATGTCCCCGATCTTGCTGACCGCCGCGCCCACGTCGTCGTTCGTGGAGCTTCCGTAGAAGGTCACGATCACGGAGCCGGTGGCGCCGTCGAGGACGCGGGCATGGCCGCCTTCGTTGGCGCCGGTGTCGTCCCAGGGTCCTCCGGCGAGGACCTCGGGAATGCCGTCGCCATTGATGTCTTCGAAGTCGGAGACCGACCACCCGAGGACGTCGTAGGTGGTGTCCCCGTAGCGGGTCCAGAGGGTTCCCTGGGCCGGCGCGCTGGCCGCGCTCCAGAGAGCGGCTGCGCCCAGGCCGAGGGCAAGGGTGAGAGAGCGTTGCACTTGGATCCTCCAGCAAGGGTTTGCAAGGGGGGGAGGATGGCGGGATCCTCAAGTGAAGTCGCATTCAGGATGCCATACCGGACCGCTCCGTCCAGGGGGTCCGGCCCCCTTTTCCGCCCGCCTCTGCCGGGAATCTGCGTAAGCGGCTTCCCACCCGCTGCGTACGGCCGCGAGCCCGTAGCGTTCCCGGAGCCGGTCCAGGGTCGAGAGCAACCCCCGTTCGCGGGCCCGTTCGGGCGCCAGGAGGGAGGCCTGCCACCAGCCCCGCCGCAGGCCGCCGAGGCGGACCCCCAGGAGCC
>JALUUN010000397.1 GCA_027021325.1 Planctomycetota bacterium | reverse complement strand
TCGTCCACCTCCTCGATCCCGAAGGCCAGTTCCTCCTCGGGGATTTCCTCCTCGCGCACAAAGAGGCAGCGGAACACCGGTCCCACGAGGTAGAGCTCTCGCTTCACCTCGTTGACCGCGTCGCCCGTAGCCTCCAGCCAGCCGAGGACGTAGGTGGCGCGTCGGCGGCGCCGGATGGGGTAGGCCAGCTTGCGCTCCCCCCACAACCGCAGCACGCGGACGGTGATGCCGTGTTTCTCCAGCAGATCCTGGAGCCACTGGCGCTGGGCGTTGAAGCCCTTGCGGACCTCCTGGTTGTCCAGGAGGAACATCGCCTGGTAGATGTGTTTCTGGTTCTCGCTCATGCTTGCCTTTCCGGTCCGACCGGTTCGTCCCCCCCTCGCGGAGGATCCCGCCTGCGGCCTGCGGCGGTGGAAGGATGACCGGCCTCACGGGCGGAGGCCGGCCGGGAACCCGGGATCAGGGCGGCGAACGCCGGTTGTAGCGCCCCTGGAGCTCGTCCAGGCCGGCGCCCCGGATCCAGTCCTCCGCCGCCCAGGAGGCCGTCTCGAGGGTCTCCTCGAGGACCGGCCGCTCGGACCTGCGGAAGGGTCCCAGGACATGCTCCACCGTCTCCCCGGGGTCCCGCGGCGCGCCGACGCCGATGCGCAGGCGCGCCCACTCGCCGGTCCCCAGGACCTCCTCCAGGGAACGGAGGCCGTTGTGACCGCCAGCGCTTCCGCGGGGGCGGATGCGCAGGGCGCCGAGGGGCAGGTGGATGTCGTCGACGACGACAAAGAGCTCGGCGGGACGCGCTCCCTCGCGCTCCAGCCGCCGCAGGACGGCGGCCACGGGCCCGCCGCTGCGATTCATGAAGGTCATGGGCCAGACGAGGCAGAAGGCCCCGCCGGGGTCCTGGTACAGATCGGCGAGGGTCCGGCCTCCAGCCTGCAAGGGCTCGGGCCGCGCGCCGAGACGGGCGGCCACGAGGTCCAGCACCTCGAAGCCCACGTTGTGCCGGGTGCCCGCGTAGCGGGGCCCGGGGTTGCCCAGGCCGACGAGGACCCGGACCGCGGGCTCCCCCCCCGGCCCTTCGCCCCTCGGGGCATCCGGCTCCGGCGGAGGATCGGGGATCATAGCCTCGTGCCCGGAGGACGTCCACGCCGCCCCGGGCAGGCGCGGCGATCAGTCCTCGCCGCCTTCCTCGTCGTCCTGGCGGCCCTTGGAGATGACCTCGGGCTCGGCCGACTCCTCGCCTTCCGGGGCCTCGGCCTCCTCTTCCTCCGCCTCGGTCCGGGCGTGGATGGCGACCACGACCTCATCCTCCGGCGTCAGGGCACGGACCCCCTCGGGCAGCTCCAGGTCCCGGACGTGGATCTGCTCGTTCACATCGAGCTCCGTGATCAGCACCGGGATGGACTCCGGGATGGACTCGGGGCTGCACTGGACCAGCAGACTCTGCAGGGACTTGACCAGTTCGCCCTGGCCCTGGCCCTTGGCGTGGCCGATGAACTCCAGCTCGACCTCGACCTCGACCGCCTCTCCGGCAACGAGGCGCTTGAAGTCCACATGCAGGAGGGTGTCGCCCAGGTGGTCCCAGGCGAGGTCCTGGATCAGGGCCTTCTGGCGGCGGCCGCCATCGATCCTCAGCTCGACCACGCGCTCGTGGTGGCGGAGGATGGTCTCGAGAGCATGCCGGTCCACATGGACCGGCTGGGCCTCGCCGGGCGCGCCGTAGACCACCGCCGGCAGACGGCCCTCCTGGCGCAGACGCCAGGAGGCACGGGTGCCGCGCTCGGTGCGGGGACGGGCTTCGAGGGTGTGGATCTCCATGGGAAGGTCGCGTCGGGGCCGGACCGCTCCGGCCGCTAGTCTTCTTCGAAGAGGGCGCTGACCGACTCCTCCCGGTGGATGCGGCCGATGGCCCGGGCCAGGAGAGGAGCGATCGTGACCGTCCTGAGCAGGTG
>JALUUN010000396.1 GCA_027021325.1 Planctomycetota bacterium | reverse complement strand
CCGCCAGGCCGTGGGCCTCGATCTCCATCCGGATGTCCGTTTCCAGGACCCGCCGCCACATGAGCTCCTCGGCGACGGAGAGGTCCTGGAGGGCCAGCTGCTGGTTCTTGAAGCGCCGCGAGGCGATCAGGTTCTGGATCAGGGTGTCCAGGGTCTGGAGCGCTTCGGCGTCGCGGCCCAGGTGGGACTGGCAGTTGGCGAGCAGGCGCAGGACGTAGGGTTGATCCTGGGCTTCCGCGAGACTGCTGCTCAGGAGTTCCAGGGCCTCGTGGAGGTGCTCGTCGGCGACCCGGCGCTGGTGCTCCGCCCGCCGGCGCAGGTCCTCGACGCCGGCCTGGTCGCCGCGGAGCTCCAGCGGCGGGATCCGGTCCTCGAGGAGGACCACGCTGCCGAGCAGGAACTCGGCGTAGCGCAGGTGGAACTCGCCCAGGGACCAGGCGGTCCGGTAGTCGGGCTTCAGTTCGTAGGCCTTCTCCAGGGGCGCCTTGGCCCGGGCCACGAGCTTCAGCTCCTCCCGGCGCAGGAGGGTCCGGCCCAGGACGTGGTAGAGCTCGCCGTTCTCGGGGTCCAGTTCCAGACCCAGGCGGGCCTGCTGCTCGGCCCGGGCCAGGTCGCCGGCGTCGTAGTAGCGGATGGCCCGGTTCAAGTAGTCCTCGACGCGCTGCTCCTCCTCGGGGTCGAGGCCGGAGCAGGAGGCGGCCAGGAGAAGGCCCAGGGCCAGGAGGGGGCGGCGGCGCATCGGAGCGATTCTCCCCGGGGGTCCGGAAACGGTCAATCCGGCGGCCCGGCTCGCCCGGGCCGGGGCGGTCGCTCGGCTCCCGGCTGCCGGCGGGCTCAGGCGTCCCAGAGCCAGGCGGCCTGGACCGGCTCCCAGTCCTCCAGGCCGTCCGGGAAGAAGAGCTCCAGCTCCCGCGCCGCCGACTCCGGCGAGTCCGAGCCGTGGACCAGGTTGTAGGAGCGCGAGACCCCGAAGTCGCCGCGGATGGTCCCGGCCTCGGCCTCGATGCCGAAGGTGGCCCCCATGAGCCGGCGGACGACGGCCACCGCCTCGGGGCCGCGCAGGGCCAGGGCGATGATGGGGGAGGCGGTCATGAAGCCGACCAGCCCCTCGTAGAAGGGCTTGCCCTGGTGTTCGGCGTAGTGGCGGGCCGCCATCTCCGGGCTCATCCGCAGGAGGCGCAGGCCCACGATCTGGAGGCCCTTGGCCTCGAAGCGGGCCAGGATCCGGCCGACGAGACCCCGGTGGAGGGCGTCGGGCTTGAACAGGACGAGGGTCGTTTCCACGGCAGGCAGGGAGGCCCGGGGAAGGCCTTGGCGGCGCAGAGGGTAGGGGCCTCCGGGCCGTGGCGCGACCCCCCGCCGCATCTTGACCCCCTCCAGGGGGGGCCGTATCTTCTCTGCCCCCTTGTCGGGGGACCCTCCAGGAAGCCCGAGAGAAGACTCCGGGAGGTTCTCCCCCGCAGGCGCGACCGGCCCTTCCGTCCGGCCTTCCGGGTCCCCGTCGGCCTCGTGCGGAGGGTGTTCTTTCGCCTCCCCCTCCGGAGCGCTGCTCTCCGGCCCTCTCCGTCTTGCTGCCGCCCGGACTCCTTCCCGGAAGCCGCCCGCCCTCCCTGGACGAGGACGAGCGCCGGGAACGGCGTCTCCAGGAGCAGCGGAGCTTCTGGCAGGCCTACACCGCGGGTCTGGAGTTCGTCGTCATCGTCCTGGTCTTCGGCCTGGGCGGCTGGCAGACGGACCGCTGGCTCGGTCTGGACCGCCGCTTCCCTCTGTTCCTGGTCCTCGGCATGCTCCTCGGCCTGGCGCTGGCCACCCTGCGCCTGCAGCGCAAGCTGGATCCGCGTCGCAGGCAGCCGCCGGAGGACTGAGACGGCCTGTCCGCCGTGCCCCTCCTCGCCTGCCTCCTCGGCCTCCTCAGCCTGCCCTGGTGGCCGCCCGCCTGGCGGACCGGCCTTGGTCTCGGCTGGGGGGCGGCCTGGCTCCTGACCTTCCTCCTGGACCTTGCCGCCCGGCACCGGGAGGACCGGGCGCGGTCCCGAGGACGCTCGCCGGAGCTCCTCGGCGACCTCGCCCTCGGCTTCCTCGCCCGCCTCACCCTGCTCCTTGCCGGCGGGATCGCAGGCTCCCTCTCCGGAGCCTGGGCCCCCGCCCCCTTCCTCCTGTCCTTCCTGCCCGCCGCGCTCCTGGGCGAGGCCTGGCTCCTGCGCCGGGCCCTGCGCCGGAGCGGGCCCCGCGGGACGGACCGGATCGGCCCTTCCCCCCGGCCTCCCGCGTCCTAGGGAGGGCGCGGATCTCCCCGACCACCCTCTTCCCCCCTCGAGTCCGCCTTGGCTCCTCCGACCCTCCTGGCCCTCCGCCCCGCCCTCTCCGGCGGGGAAGGCCGGAATCCGTTCGAGGTTCTCTTCGGCCACGTGCTCCCGCATCCCATCCAGCGGGACGACATCCTGGGCTCGGCCTTCCTCGGGCACCACGGAGACGGCGAGCCCCTGCGCCTCTTCGGGCTGACGGTCTGGAACATCCAGGCCTACCAGATCCTTGCGGTCCTGCTCCTGTTCCTGGCCTTCCGCGGCGTCGCGGGCGCCGTCCGGAGTGGCGGTGGCGGCGGTTTCCAGCGGGTCATGGCCGGCTGGGCCGGATGGCTGCGCGAGGAAGTGGTCTTCCAGTACATGGACCGCCATCACGGCCAGCGCCTGCTGCCGCTCTTCCTGTTCCTGTTCTTCTTCATCTTCGTGCAGAACGCCCTGGGGCTGGTTCCCTTCGGCGCCACCGCGACGGCCAGCGCCTACACGAACGCCGGCCTCGCCACCGTCACCTTCCTGTGCATGATCCTTGGCGGGATGCTGGTCCAGGGGCCCCTGACCTTCTGGAGGAACCTGATCCCGCACGGCCTCCCGGCCTGGCTCGTGCCCCTCATGTTCGTGGTCGAGCTCATCGGCCTCTGCGTGAAGCCCTTTGCCCTGACCGTCCGTCTCTTCGCGAACATGACCGGCGGTCACCTCGTGCTCCTGTCCTTCATGGGCCTGATCTTCTACTTCGGCACCAACATGGGAACCGGTGCCGGGCTGGGGATCACGCCGGTGGGCGTGGGCATGAGCGTCTTCATCATGATCATCGAGGGCTTCGTGGCCCTCCTGCAGGCCTACATCTTCACGCTGCTCAGCGTGATCTTCGTGGGGATGTGCCTGCACCCCGACCACTAACGAAGTTCCCGCACTTCACCTCAAGGAGAAACCCAGGAGATGTTCACCTCCCTGCTTCCCGCCCTCACCGAAGCCGCCGAGACTGCGGCCCCCGTCCTCCAGGAGGCCGCTTCGACCTCGGAGTGGATTCCGCTGGCCGCCATTGGCGCCGGCCTTGCCGTCATCGGTGGCGCCGCCGGCATCGGCAAGGCTGCTTCCTCCGGCAACGAGGCCATCGCCCGCCAGCCCGAGGCCGCCGGCGACATCAAGGGCAACGCCCTCATCCTGTCGGCCCTGATCGAGGGCGCCACCCTGTTCGCGGTGGTGGTTGCGCTCCTGATCGCCCTCAAGCAGGCCTGACCCTCCGTTGCGGGAACCGCGGCTCCCGCCCTCGAGAGGGGGGCGGGAGCCGGTGACGGGGCCCGCCTCCCGATCCCGACGAGCCGATGCAACCGACCCTCGCACTCCTCCTGGCCTCGGAAGAGTCCGGCGGCCTGTCCAGCATGTTCGATGTCGGGCAGTCCAGTTACTTCTGGACCATCCTGATCTTCCTGCTGGCCCTGGTGCCCATGTGGAAGGTGGTCTTCGGTCCCATCGCCCGAGCCCTGGACGACCGGGAGAACCAGGCACGGGAGGCGGCCCGGGCGGCCGAGGCCGCTCGCGAGGAGGTCGAGCAGATGAAGGCCTCGATCCGTGAGGACCTCGATCGTGCGCGGGCCGAGGCGGCGCGTCAGGTGGCCGAAGCGCGGCAGCGTGCCGAGGCCCTGCAGGCCGATCTCGAGGCCAAGGCCCGGGCCGAGGCCGAGCGCGAGCGCCAGCGCGCCCAGGAGGAGATCGAACGCGCCCTCGGCGCCGCCCGGGAGACCCTGCGCCTGGAGGCCGTGGCCCTGGCCATCCAGGTGGCCGAGCGCGTCGTCCAGCGGGAGTTCAGCCCTGAGGACCAGAAGCGCCTGCTCCAGGCCTTCCAGGACGACGTGAGCCGGAACTGAGGCCATGGCTCTCCCCGCCGCTGCCAGCCGCTACGCCCGGGCGCTTTTCGAGGCCGCTCGCGAGCAGGACGCCCTGGACCGGGTGGCCGCGGATCTGCGCTCCCTGGAGGCGATGGTTGCGGAGCCGCAGGTCGCCGCCTGGCTCGCCGACCCGCGAGTCGAGTCGCGCCGCAAGCAGGCGCTCCTGGAGCGGGCCCTGGGCGGCCGCCTCTCGACCCTGACCGCCGGCCTCCTGGCGGTCCTCGGCCGCCGCTCGCGGCAGGCCCTCCTGCCCTTCCTGCCCCGGGCCTTCCAGGACCTCCTGGACCGGCACCAGGGGCGGCTGCGGGGGACTGTCGAGAGCGCCCTGCCCCTGGACGACGAGGCCCGCCGGGGGCTGGAGGCGGCGCTCTCCCGGGCCACCGGCCTGGAGGTGCGCCTGGAGCCCCGCCACGTCCCCGAGCTCCTGGGCGGCGTCCGGGTGACCCTGGGCAGCACCCGCTACGACGGCAGTGTCCGCGGCCGCCTGGAGCGCGTCCGCCGCCGCCTGCAGACCGCTGATCTGGGAGCCGCTGCTTCCTCCGACGCCTAGACCGACCTCCGATCCACCTCCCCGGGAATCCCTCCCACGCCAAGCATGGAACTGCATCCCTCCGAAGTCACCTCCATCCTGAAGAAGGAGATCGAGGGCTTCCAGGCCGCCACCGCCACCGAGTCGGTGGGCACCGTCCTCCAGGTGGGCGACGGCGTCGCCCGGGTCTACGGCCTGGACGACTGCATGATGTCCGAGCTCCTGGAGTTTCCGGGCGGGGTCTATGGCATGGCCCTGAACCTGGAGGAGGACAACGTCGGCTGCGTGCTCCTCGGCGACGCCTCCAAGGTCAAGGAGGGCGATACCGTGCGCAGCACCGGGCGCATCATCTCGGTGCCCACCGGCCTGGCCCTGGCCGGGCGCGTGGTCAATGCCCTCGGCCAGCCTCTGGATGGCAAGGGCCCGATCCAGAGCGGCGAAGAGGATCTGCGGCCCATCGAGCAGGATGCTCCGAACGTCATCGAGCGGCAGCCGGTGAAGGAGCCGATGATGACCGGCATCAAGGCCATCGACTCCATGATCCCCATCGGCCGGGGGCAGCGGGAGCTGATCATCGGCGACCGCCAGACCGGCAAGACCGCCCTGATCCTGGACGCCATCATCAACCAGAAGAAGACCGGCGGCGGCGATCCGGCGAACCCGGATCAGGTGATCTGCGTGTACGTGGCGGTCGGCCAGAAGCAGTCCACGGTGGTGGACGTACAGCGCCGGCTGGAGGCGGCGGGCGCCATGCCCTACACGATCATCGTGAACGCCTCGGCCTCCGATGAGGCCTCCATGCAGTTCATCGCGCCCTACGCCGGCACCGCCATGGCGGAGCGTTTCCGCGACGCCGGGCGCCATGTCCTGATCGCCTACGACGACCTGACCAAGCAGGCTGCCGCCTACCGCCAGGTCATGCTGCTCCTGCGCCGGCCGCCTGGCCGCGAAGCCTTCCCGGGCGACATCTTCAACCTGCACAGCCGCCTGCTGGAGCGGGCCGCCAAACTCGCGGACAACGCCCACGAACTGAACCCCGGGAAGTACAGCGCCGGCGGCGGCTCCCTGACCGCCTTGCCGGTGGTCGAGACCCAGGAAGGAGACGTCTCGGCCTACATCCCGACCAACGTGATCTCGATCACCGACGGCCAGATCTTCCTGGAGTCGAACCTGTTCTTCTCCGGCGTGCGGCCGGCGGTGAACGTCGGCATCTCGGTGAGCCGCGTGGGCGGATCGGCCCAGACCCCGGCCATGAAGAAGGTCGCCGGCGGCCTGCGCATCAACCTCGCCCAGTACCGCGAACTCGAGGCCTTTGCCCAGTTCGGCTCCGACCTGGATGCCGCTACCCAGCAGGCCCTGAACCGGGGCGCACGCCTGGTCGAGCTCCTGAAGCAGGGGCAGTACCAGCCTCTGGACAACGCCGACCAGATTGTCAGCATCTTCGCCGGCACCTCCGGCAAGCTGGACCGGCTTCCGGTGGACCGGATCCAGGACTTCGAGAAGGGCTTCGTGGAGTCCATGAAGCTCAACCATCCGGATCTCATGGAGGAACTGAACGGCTGGAAGACCCAGTGGAGCGACGAGATCGCCGAGCGTGTCGGAAAGGCCGTGGACGAGTTCCTCGCCCGGTTCGAGGCTGCCGCCTGAGCCCGAGACCCGGATCGCCGTCCCACCCCCGCGCATCCCTGGAGCACCGTGGCCAACCTCCGCGACCTTCGCCAGCGCATCACCAGCGTCGGGAACATCCAGAAGATCACCCGCGCCATGGAGATGGTGGCGACGACGAAACTGCGCCGCTTCCAGGAGCGGGCGGTGGCGGCCAGGCCCTACTCCGGCGAGATCGCGGGCCTGGTGCAGCGGCTGAGCAGCAGCGCTGGAGCCGACCTCCCCGAGGACACGGCGCGCCTGTTCCGGCGCGGCCGCGAGGACGCTCCCGTCTGGATCCTCTTCGTCGGCTCCGACCGCGGCCTCTGCGGCGCCTACAACACCAATGCCGGCCGCCGCCTGGACCAGGAGGCCGCCTCCCTCGAGGCCGAGGGCCGCTCCTTCGAGGTCCTTGCCATCGGCCGCAAGGCGGTGCAGCACGCCCACCGCAAGGGCTACCCGGTGCGCGCCTTCCTGGAGGATCTTTCCCTGGAGAAGCTGGACTTCCAGCAGGCCGCCCGCGTCAGCCGCATGCTGGTCCAGGGCTTCCTGGGGGGCCAGACCTGCGAGGTCCGCCTGTGCTACACGCGCTTCGTCAGCATGATGAAGTACATGCCCCGGGTGGACGCTTTCCTGCCCGTGGCCCCGGCCGAGCAGGAGGACACGGGCCTGGCTCCGGACCTGATCCTGGAGCCCGACGCGCCGACCCTCCTGGGCAGGCTGATCCCGCGCTACCTGGAGACCTCGGTCTTCCATGCCCTCCTGGAATCCGTGACCTCCGAGTACGCTTCGCGGCGCTTCGCCATGAAGAACGCCACCGACGCCGCCGGCGAGATGAAGGCCGAGATCACCCGCGACTACAACAAGGCCCGCCAGGCCAAGATCACCAGCGAGATCCTCGAGATCGTGTCCGGGGCCGAAGCCCTGTAGGCCCCCCTTCCTGCGCCCGAGCACCTTCCTCCCATGACCGCCCAAGCTCAAGGAACCATCAAGCAGATCTTCGGACCGGTGGTCGACGTGGCCTTCCCGGATTCCGAGCTGCCCGGCATCAACTACGCGGTGCACGTGCCGCGGGACGGCGCCGAGCCCCTGGTGCTCGAGGTGGCGCAGCACCTCGGCGACGACCTCGCCCGCTGCGTCGCCCTGGCCTCCACCGACGGCTTGCGCCGGGGCATGCCCTGCGTGAACACCGGCGACGCCATCAAGGTGCCGGTCGGCAAGGGAACCATGGGCCGGGTCTTCAATCTCCTGGGGCGTCCCCTGGACAAGCTCCTCAAGGGCGAGGTCCAGGCCGACGACCATTGGCCGATCCACCGGCCGGCGCCGAAGTTCGAGGAGCAGGAGGCGGTGACCGAGGTCTTCGAGACCGGCCTCAAGGTCGTCGACCTCCTCTGCCCCTTCGCCCGCGGCGGCAAGATCGGCCTGTTCGGGGGCGCGGGCGTCGGCAAGACGGTGCTCATCCAGGAGCTGATCCGGATCACCGCGGTGGAGAAGGGCGGCTTCTCGGTGTTCTGCGGCGTCGGCGAGCGGACCCGCGAGGGCAACGACCTGTGGCTGGAGATGTCCGAGGCCACCTATACGACGCCGGAGGGCGAGAGCCAGTCGGTGATCGACAACGCGGTCCTCATGTTCGGCCAGATGAACGAGCCGCCGGGCGCGCGCCTGCGGGTGGCGCTCTCGGGCCTGACCATGGCCGAGTACTTCCGGGACGTCGAGGGCAAGGACGTCCTCCTCTTCGTGGACAACATCTTCCGCTTCGTGCAGGCCGGCTCCGAGGTCTCGGCGCTGCTGGGCCGGATCCCGAGCGCGGTGGGCTACCAGCCGACCCTGGGTTCGGAGATGGGCGCCCTGCAGGAGCGGATCACTTCGACCAGGAAGGGCTCGGTGACCTCGATGCAGGCGGTCTACGTGCCGGCGGACGACTTCACCGACCCGGCTCCGGTCGCGACCTTCGCGCACCTGGACTCGACGATCCTTCTGGACCGGGCCATCGCCGAGCTCGGCATCTATCCGGCGGTCCATCCCTTGAAGTCCACGAGCCGGATGCTCGACCCGCAGGTCGTGGGCGAGCACCACTACGCCGTGGCCACCGAGGTGCAGCGCGTGATCCAGCGCTACACCGACCTGCGCGACATCATCGCCATCCTCGGCATGGAGGAGCTGAGCGACGAGGACAAGCTGATCGTGCACCGTGCGCGGCGCCTGCAGCGCTTCCTCTCCCAGCCCTTCTTCGTGGCCGAGCAGTTTACCGGCGTCCCCGGGCGCTTCGTGCCCAAGGACGAGACCGTGCGCTCCTTCGAGGAGATCCTCCAGGGCAAGCACGACGAGCTTCCCGAACAGGCCTTCTACATGGTCGGCGGCATCGAGGAGGCCGTCGAGCAGGCCTCCCGCCTCTGATCCAGTTTCGTGGCCGGCACCCTCACCCTGCGCGTCGTCAGCCCCGAGAAGGTCCAGCTCGAGACCGAGGTGGCGAGTCTGCAGTTTCCCGGCGAGGACGGCCTGTTCGGCGTCCTGCCGCGGCACGCGCCGATGCTGGCCCTCACCGACTCCGGGCTCCTGCGTGCCCGCACGCCGCGCGGCGAGACCCTGGAAATGATCATCCACGACGGC
>JALUUN010000395.1 GCA_027021325.1 Planctomycetota bacterium | reverse complement strand
CCTCTTCCCAGCGCTTCGCCGGGGCGATGAGGTCCAGGTCCAGATCCTCGATGCGCTGGTGCGTGAGGTGCTTGCGGAAGTAGGCCTCGAGGTCGAGGGGGTAGAGAGCGACCTCCAGCGTCTCCAGGTTGCGGGTCTGGACCTGGACCCGGGCCGCCTCGTCGCTCCGCCAGGTCCGCTCCGTCAACACCCGGAGGGAAGGCCGGGTCATCTCCTGCAGGCGCCGGGCGGCCTGACCGGCCGCCGTGCCGGAGCGGCAGCGGGCGTAGCTTCGGATCGCCGCCTCCAGGTCGCCAAGCTTCTCCTCCTGGACGAGGCCCATGGCGTAGAGGGCGCGCGAGGCGAAGTCACTCTCGGGATACTTCGAGACGACGCGGCTCCAGCGCTCCACGGCCTCGCGGTAGAGGGCCTCCCGGCGCACGGGAGCCTCGGCTGACTCGGCTTCTTCCCGGGCCAGATCCCCGAGCTGGAGCATCAGCTCCGGGGCGCGCGGATCCAGAGGATGGTTCACCAGGAAGGCTTCGAAGGCGCGCCGCGCCGCCTCCCATTCGCGTTCCTCACGGTACCGCTGCCCGCGGGCGTACTCGCTCTCGACGATGGCCTGCTGGGCGGCGGCCCAGTGCGCGCCGTTGGGGAAGCGCGCCACATAGTCCTGGAAGACCTGGATGGCTTCGTCGTGGCGCCCCAGGCGCGCCAGGAGCCCGCCGCTCCGGAACACGGCCTCCCGTCGGAGGCGTTCCGCCTCCTCGCGCTGTTCCTGGCTCAGGCCGCCGGGCAAGGGCCGCGCCAGGAAAGCGGCGAAGGCGGCGCGGGCGTCGTCCAGGCGTCCCTGGTCTTCAAGGGTCCGGGCGATCTGGAAGGCGGCTTCCACCGCCCGCGGGTGCCCGGGCATCTCCTCCAGCAGGCGCTCCCAGACGCTGATGCGCAGGCGTGCCTGCCAGGCGTCGCCGGCGTTCCAGGTCCGCCCGAGCTGCCAGGCGGCCTCGCCGCGCAGCTTCTCCAGGCGGGCGCGGGTCTCCGCCGGCGCGCCGGCGAAGCGCTCGCCCCAGAAGCCCTCGCCGGCCAGGGCGGCGCGGAGCCTTCCCTGGAGATCCTCCAGGCGGCGGCGCGCCTCGGCGGGGCTGCCGGCGGAGATCCAGGAGCGCGCCAGGCGTTCCTGAACCTCCAGGACCCGCAGGGGATCGCCGCCCGGGTGCGGCCGCGCCCGTTCGGGATCGAACTCGGCGAGGAAGGCCTCGTCCTCGCGGATCGCCTCCTGCCAGCGCTGGAGCCTCATCATGCAGTAGCCCATCCGCTCGCGGGCGCGCTCCCGGAGCGCCGCCGGCGCGTCCAGGCCGAGGACCCCCTGGTAGAGGGCGTAGGCCCGGGCGTAGTCCAGCTTCGGCTGCGGCTCCTTTCCGGCTTCGGCTTCCGTGCTCCAGCGGTCGCCGAAGCGCAGGTACACGCCCGCGAGTTCGCCCTGGCGCTCCCCCGAGCGCAGCCGGCGCGCCTCGGTCTCGAAGAGGGTCTCGGCTTCCTCCAGGCGCCCCAGGTCCTGGTAGAGCTCGGCCATGCGGAAGCGCGCCTTGCTGCTCCAGAGGCTGTCGGGGTGCTCGGTCTCCAGGATGCGCAGGGTGGCGATGCCCCGGGCCGGCTCGCCCATGAGGCCCTGGAGGTGGCCGCGCAGGTAGAGCCAGAAGTCGGCGGCGGCGGGCTGCTCTTCCTCCAGGCGCGTGAGTTCGGCCAGGGCCGCCGGCCAGTCCTCGCGCAGGACCGCCCGGCGCAGGGGGCCGGGTACCGCCGGCAGGGAGGTCCAGACCGTGCCCTGAGGGGCTGCGGAGGCGTCTTCCGGCTCCTGGGCCGGGAGCACGGAGCCGAGGAGCAGGAGCGGAAGGAGCAGGCGGGCGGGCGAAAGGAGCATGGGCGCGGGGGGCAACGGGGCAGCATGAAGACGGTTCAGGCCCCCCCAT
>JALUUN010000394.1 GCA_027021325.1 Planctomycetota bacterium | reverse complement strand
AAGCTTGCGGAGCCGGAGCTTCGGTCCGCCCTCGGCCCCATCGCGTATGCTGGGATGCCGGATTCCTCCGCACGGGATCCGGCCGAACCTCCTTCCCCCCTGTTCGCGTCCTCCATGCTTCCGAGCCTGCCCCGGGCCGCGGCCTGCCTCTTCATGGCGCTCGCGGCCGCATCCCTCTCCGCCCAGGCTCCGCGCCAGGCGGTGCAGATCGACAGTCCGCTCACCGGTCTTGCCAACAGTCCCGCTGTCGCCACGGACGGCGACCTCACCGCCGTTCTGTTCGTGGATGAAGCCGGCCCCTCGGTCCAGGCCGTCCTCTCCGACGGCCGGGGCCTGG
The DNA here is from genome assembly GCA_027021325.1 of Planctomycetota bacterium. GTDB lineage: Bacteria > Planctomycetota > UBA1135 > UBA1135 > UBA1135 > JALUUN01. The sequence continues at coordinate 1,613 of JALUUN010000394.1, read as the reverse complement.
CCTGGGGCGCGGTTCTGCGGGTGGACCAGGATTCGAGCGGCGCCCTCAAACGCTTGAACCGGACCTCGGTGGCCGTGGCGGAGGACCGGGTCTACGCCAGCTGGATGGACCAGCGCAACGGCGCCGCCACGCAGGACGAGCTCTACGTCGCCGTCTACGACGGGACGGGCTTCCTCCCCGAGCAGCGTATCGACCTGTCGGCGCTCTGGCCGGCGGCGGACGTCCGGGAGTACCGCATGGCCGTGGACCCCGGGACCCCCGGGGATCCGGGCGACGACCGCATCCACCTCCTGATGCGCATCGACCCGGGGCTCGGCATCGACGAACTGTGGATGGTCTCCTCCCTGGACGGCGGCGTCACCTTCGGCCCGCCGGTTCCGGTGACCGCCGTGAATGGCGCCGCCGACGTGGACGACATCGCCCTGGCGGCGGAAGGAGGCGTCCTGCACGTGGTCTGGCGCGACAATCGCGGCAATCTGGCGGACGACGATGTCTGGTACCAGCGAAGCTTCGATGGCGGCCAGAGCTGGGCCGCTGTGGACACCCCCCTGAATCTCCCCGGTGTGGATGCTGACGATACCCTCGAGGTGGCGGCCGAGGGCAGCCTCGTGGCCGCCGTGTGGCAGCAGGACCTGCCCTCCGGCGGCCCCGAGGAACTGCACGCCAATGTCAGCGCCGATGGCGGGACCACCTGGGGTGGTGACACCCTTCTGGGTCTCTATACGCCCGGCCTCCACGACGTGGATGTCCCGAATCTCGCCATCCTGGGGGGCCGCATCCTCGTGACCTGGTACGACAACCGCAGCGGCATCGACCTCAACTATCTCACAAGCTCCACCGACGCTGGCCTCAGTTGGGAGCCGGATCTCCTCCTGACCACGGACACTGCCGGCCGGGTCCGCATTGCCGGCGGCGGTGACAGCATCAGCCTGAGCTGGAACCACCTGCCGAGCCTCCAGGTCCGGGGCTGCTCCTCCCGGGACGGCGGTGCCACCTGGAGCCCGTCCTTCGAGATCTCGACCACTTCGGGCGACGCCGACGACGGCGAGGCCGCCTTCAACACCCTCTATGGGAACTTCATCCACGTCTGGGTGAGTGACGACACCACCGTGGACCACCTCTACGCCGGCGGCTTCCGGCCCCAGACCCTGGCTCCGGCCGGTCCCTTCAGCGCCGGCGGTTCTGGCTCCTTCCAGGTCTCCCACTGGCCGGCGGCCGACAGCGGCGCGAGCTTCGGCGTCCTGGTCTCGGGCGGGCCGGGGAGCCTGCTTCTGCCCTTCGGGGACGGGCGCCAGACCGGTCTCCGGAACGACGCGATCCTGACCCTGGCCCTGAACAACATCCCCGGCCTCCTGAGCGGCGTTCTCGACGGGCTCGGCGAGGGCTCGACCCCGAGCTTTCCGATTCCGGGGAGCGCCGCCGGGCAGGATTTCCACTGCGTGGCCGTTGCCTTCCGTACTTCGGGCGGCGTCTCCCTCGGGGCCATCACCGACGTCGTCGTGGTTCCGGTGCAGTAGGAAGGCCTTCGCCGGGCTCGGAACAAGACGCACGGACGGGACCCGGGGAGGATCCCGCCCGCGCAGCATGTCATCACAGGGTCACGACTCCGACCC
>JALUUN010000393.1 GCA_027021325.1 Planctomycetota bacterium | reverse complement strand
GGCGCCGCTCCTGCGGGAGATGGCGGGGCTGCCGCCCCACCGCCGGGAGTCCCACCGCGCGCGGCTGGCGGTCCGCATCGCCTCGGAGCGGGGCCGCCTCGAGTACCTCCTGGTGGGCCTCGTGCGCGGGCGGGACGGCCGGCTCGCCGCCTACCCCATGGGCCGCGGGAGCGGCTCGGTCACCGCGTTCAGCCGCGCGGACGGATTCGTGCGCATTCCCCGGCAGACCGAGCTCGTCGAGGAGGGCGAGGAGGTGGAGGTGGTCCGGCTCGGCTCCGCGGCCGAGCCCCCGGACCTCGTCGTGGTGGGAAGCCACTGCGCCGGCCTCGACCGCCTCGCCGCGGCCCTGATGCGCCGGGGCCTCCGGGTGAAGGTCCTGGCCGTGGGCTCGCAGGCCGGTCTCGCCGCGGCGTCCCGGGGCGAGTGCGACGTCGCCCCCATCCATCTCCTGGACCCGGAGACCGGCCGCTACAACGAGCCCTTCCTGCCGCCCGGGCTGAGGCTCCTCCCCGGCTACCGGCGCATGCAGGGCGTCGTGACCCGGCCGGACGAGACCCGCGGGATCGAGGAGCTGCTCGCCGACCCGGAGGCGAGGATGGTCAACCGCAACCGCGGCAGCGGGACCCGCATCCTCATCGACCGGATCCTCGGCGACCGGCGGCCGCCCGGGCACGCCTACCAGCCCCGCACCCACTACGCGGTGGCGGCGGCCGTGGCCCAGGGGCGGGCCGACTGGGGGGTCACCACCGAGAACGTCGCCCGGGAGGCCGGACTCCGCTTCCTGCCCCTCGCCGAGGAGCACTACGACTTCGCGGTGCCCGAGGACCGCTGGTCCCGGCCCGCGGTGGAGGCCCTGCGCGAGCTCCTCGACCCGGAGAGCCGGGTCGCCGCGGAGCTCCGGGCGCTCGGCTTCACCCTGCCGGGCGGGGGGCCGCGGGCCGGCACCTAGCCATCCCCGCGACCCGGCGGCCGGGCCGTGGTACCCCTTGGGCCGGGACCGCGCGGGCTTTCGGGGGGGCCATGCGCCTCGCACTGCTCCTGGCCGCACTCGCCGCCACGATCGCGCTGGGGCTGGCGGAGCTCATGTCCCGGGGCGAGGTGATCACGCTGATCACCGAGGACCGCTACGGGGTGCACCGCGACACCGCCCTCTGGGTGGTGGAGCGCGGGGACGTGCTCTACCTCCGGGCGGGCCGCCCCGACGCCGCGTGGGTGCGGAGGGGCCGCCTCCATCCGCTCGTGGAGGTGAGGCGCAGCGGCATTCGCGAGCCCTACGTCTTCGTCCCCGTCTACGACGACCGGGTCCGGGCCTTCGTGAACGAGGCGATGGCCCGCAAGTACGGGTTCGCCGACCGCGTCTTCACCCTGCTGGCGGACCCCGCGCGCGTGCTCCCGATCCGGCTCGAGCCCCGGGAGCGCCGGGGTCCCCTGGAGGCGCCCCCGGCCCCGGAGATCCGCTCCCCGCTGATCGACGAACCGCCGCGGAGCCCCTCCCGAAGGGAGGATCCCGGGCCTCCCGGGGGCGCGGCGGGGGCGGCGACGGGACCGGGCGTCGGACCCGCCGCTTCCGCGCCCGGCGGGACCGGCGCCGCGGCGGCGGAACGCCCGGAGGGGGCGGGCCCGGAGAGGTCCGGACGCCGGTCGCCGGGGGCGGAGACGGCGCCGTCGGGGGGCGCCCCGCGCGCCGGCTCCGGCCCGCCACCGCGTCGCCCGTGACGCGCCCCCGGATCCCGGGCGGCCGGGGCGGGGCGTCCTCGCCCGCCCGGATCGAGGCGGAGGTGGTGCGGATCCGGTCCCTCGGAAGCGGGGGCGAGGGGGTCGCCACCGGGGCCGACGGCCGGGTGCTGTTCGTCCCCGGCACCGCGCCCGGCGATCTCGTCCGGGTGCAGCGCGTGGCGTCGCAGCGGCGCTTCGCCCGGGCGCGGGTGCTCGCCGTCCTCGAGCCGGGCCC
>JALUUN010000392.1 GCA_027021325.1 Planctomycetota bacterium | reverse complement strand
CCGTGCCGGCTGTGCCGTGGCCTTCTGCGCCCGCCGCCGCGAGCGCCTCGTCGAGCTGCTGCAGGAACTCGAGGAGCACCCGGGCCCCTTCCACGCCTTCGCCCTCGACGTCCGCGACCGCGAGGCTGTTTTCTCGACCCTGGCCGGCCTGCCCGGGCCCTTCCGCGTCCCCGACATCCTCGTGAACAACGCCGGCCTCTCGCGCGGGCTGGAGCCGGTGCACGAGGGGAGCGTGGACGACTGGGAGGAGATGATCGACACGAACCTCAAGGGCCTGCTCTACGTGACCCGCGCCCTGACGCCGGGCATGGTCGAGAGAGGCAGCGGCCACCTGATCCAGATCGGCTCCATCGCCGGCCGCGAGGCCTACGCCGGCGGCAACGTCTACAACGCCAGCAAGCACGCGGTCCTGGGCCTGACCCGGGCCATGCGCCTGGATCTCGTGCCCCACGGCCTGCGGGTAAGCACCGTGGACCCGGGACTCGTGGACACCGAGTTCAGCACCGTGCGCTTCCACGGCGACCGCGAGCGCGCCGACGCCACCTACCACGGCATGACGCCGCTGACGGCCGCCGACGTGGCCGAGACGGTGTTCCTCGTGGCCGCCGCGCCGGCGCACGTGAATCTGGCGGAGGTCCTGGTCCTGCCGGCGGATCAGGCCTCCTGCACCGTCGTCCGCCGCCACGGCTCCTGAGGTGCCTGCCGCCCGGTGCGGCGGGGGTTATCCTGGACCGAGCGATGTCCCTCCTCCTCGGCGCCCTCTACCGCGGCCGCGACCTGGAGACGGTCCGGCATGCCTGGCGCAGCCGCCTCGCCCGCCTCGGGGAGACGCGGCTGGAGCTGCGGGTGGAGGCCGAGGGCCTGCGGCGGGCCGGAAGCGGCCCGCCGGCCCGTCCGGAGCGCGTGCGCCTGAGCCTGCGCCCGAAGCGCGGCCGCCGCGTTCCGCACCGGCGCATCGGCGCCCTGGTGCGCATGGCCCTGGGGCCGGAGCGGGAGGAGCAGGCCGAGTTCTGGCTCCTGGAGCCGGCCTCGGCCGGGCCCGGTCACCTGCGCCTGGAGGGGGGCGACTGGGACGAGTGCCTGCGCAGCGTCGCCCTCGGCGAGGGCCGCCAGGTTCGGCTCTGGTCGCCGCTGGTCTGCCCGGGCGGCATCCGTGACGAGATCGAGAGCCGCGGCTGGCCCCTGGGCCTGGAGCTTCGGGTGGCCGACTGCTGGGCCGTGGTCGCGGTTCCGCACCCGAGCCGCAACCAGAGCTTTCCGCCGCCTTGGAAGGGCAACTACGGCTGGTAGGCTCCGGGCGCCATGCCCCGCCCCCTGCCCCTGGTCGAGTGGCTCCACATCTGCGACTACGCCTTCCGGGACGAACACGGCAAGCTCTGCCTGATCGGTCTCTTCGACGCCCTGCATTCCCTCGAGCTGCCCGGCCGCCTGCCGGTCTTCAGCGTCGCCATCGGCATCACCGACGGCGAGGGGGAGTACCGGGTCGGCCTGCGCATCGAGGCGCCTTCGGGCAAGGTCGTGGACCTGCCCCTTCCGCCCATGCGCCTCGCCGCCCGCCACGCCCGGGCGCGGGCGGTCCTGCGCCTTGCCGGCCTGCCCTTCGAGGAGTTCGGGCGCTACACCTTCCGCCTGGTCGTGGACGGGCAGCCCATCGAGCATCCCGTGCACCACGTGGACCACGTCCAGCGCCCGGCTTCGCCCGGGGGAGGCAGGGAGGCTGAGGCATGACCCTCGCGGCGGCTGGCCCCCTGCTCGACGAGCCGATGCCGGTCCTGGCCGTGCTCCTGGCCATCCTGGCCGTGCTCTTCGGTTTGCAGCGGCACCCCTGGACCCGGCGCCTCTTCCAGTACGTCCCGCTCCTCGTGTTCTGTTATTTCGTTCCCACCGCCTTCTCGAACACCGGCGTGATCCCGGGCGAGGGCTTCGTCCTCTACGGCTTCATCCAGGAATGGCTGCTGCCCGCCAGCCTGGTCCTCCTGATCCTGGCCATCGACGTCCCCGCCATCCTGCGCCTGGGCAGGCCGGCCCTGGTCCTGTTCCTGACGGCGACGGTCTCCATCGTCCTCGGTGGTCCCCTGGCCTACCTGATCCTCGGCTCCCTCGGCGCCGTCCCCGAGTCCCTGGGCGAGGACGGCTGGAAGGGTCTGGCGGCGCTCTCGGGCTCCTGGATCGGCGGCGGCGCCAATTTCGTGGCGGTCGGCGCGGCCTTCGAGGCCCCGGGCTCGATCATGGCGGTGATGCCGGTCATCGACGTGGCGGTGGCCAACGTCTGGATGGCCGTCCTTCTGTTCTTCGCCGGCCGCGAGCGCGCCATGGACGAAGGCCTCGGCGCCGACCGCCGCGCCCTGGACGAGGTACGCGAGCGCGTCGAGGCCTATCAGGCCGAACACCGGCGCTACGCCGACCTCCCGGATTTTCTCCTGATGCTGGCCCTGGCCTTCGGCACCACCGCCCTGGCGCGCGCTGCCGGCGGCCACCTCGCCGGCCTCTGGACGGTGGACGGCGGCGGCGGCCCGAAGCCCGTGATCAGTACCTTCACCTGGACGGTGATCCTGTGCTCGACGGTCAGCCTCGGCCTCTCCTTCACCCGCGCCCGGCGCCTCGAAGGCGCCGGTGCCAGCGCCGTCGGCTCGGTCTTCCTCTACCTTCTGGTGGCGGTGATCGGCGCCCGGGCGGAGTTCCACCGCATCCTGGACCCCGGCAACCTCGGCCTCCTCGCTGTCGGCGCCCTGTGGATGGCCTTCCACGCCGCCGCCATCCTCCTGGTGCGGCGCTGGATGCGCGCCCCGATCTTCTTTGCCGCGGTCGGTTCCCAGGCCAACGTCGGCGGTGCCGCTTCGGCGCCGATCGTCGCCAGCGCCTTCCACCGGAGCCTGGCGCCGGTGGGGGTGCTGCTCGCCGTGGCCGGCTATCTGGTCGGGATCTACGGCGGCATCCTCTGCGGGGTGCTCTTGCGCGCCGCCGCCTCGGTGGTGCACGGCGCGCCGGGGTCCTAGCCCGGCGTCCTTCGCTCGATGGGCAGCCACAGACCGCGACGGCCCAGCTCGTAGCGGAGGGAAGGGTAGTCGCGGTAGTGCAGGGCCTCGTCCACGGCGCCTTCGGCCAGGGCCCGCTGCAGCCAGGGCCGGATGTCGTCCACCGCCAGGGTCCGCACCGGTGCCCGGCCGAGGCGGATGGCGGCGAGCTCCCGGGCCCGCTTCCAGAGGCTTGCATCCTCGTGCTTGGGCCGGACCCCGTCCTGGCAGCTGGCCACCACTCCCTCCAGGAGGTCTCCGAGGCCGAGCCAGCGTCGGCTGCCCTCGATCATCCACGGATCGGTGTTGCTGACGACGGTGACCGCCAGGTCCGGGAGGCCACACAGGGCCCGGATCAGGGCACAGGTGGAGCGTTTCTCGCTCATGATCGAGACCCAGAGGCGCTGCAGCAGGGGCAGATCGGCCTCGATCAGGCCCAGACAGCGCAGAATCTCCTCCTCGAAGGCGGCGGTCTCCAGATCGCCGGCCTCGAAGGCCAGGCGCAGCCCGGTCCAGCGCCGGCGCATGTCCTCGTCGGGCTCCAGGCCGAAGTGCAGGCGCAGGCCATCTTCGAAGAGGCGCCGATCGAAGCGCGCCAGGACCATGCCGAAGTCCACGAAGAGGGCAGCCGGCCGCGGCCTCCCGGGGCGGCGCAGCACCGGTTCCGGCCCGCGCAGGATCCGCGCCCGGGGCGATTCGGGCAGGCCGTCCACGCGGACCAGCCAGGCCTGGCCCTCCTCGCGGCAGGAGGAGGCGAGGGCGGCGGCGGGCTCCCGGGCCGCTTCGGAGGCCGGAAGGACCTCGAGGCCTCCGCCGAGGCGGGCCAGGACCGCGAAGCTGCGTTCTCCGTCCGGGCTGCGGACCGGTTCGCCGGTCTCGGCCTCGCCGGGACCGGGCACCTCCGTCGGCCGGTACACCGCCCCTTCCGCCGTCACCACCGCCAGGACCGGTTCGGGGAGTTCGGGAGTGAGGTCGAGGATCTCGAAGGGGAGGAGCCAGGCGCCCTGGACGGCGTCGATCGCGGCGGCCTCCGGCATGGGTGCATTCTCGCATCCCGCTGGCGGCGGTCCATCCCTCGCGCCTAGGCTGGGCCCATGGCGAGCGCCCGGAAGCCGAAGGAGAAGACGGCCCTGCCGGCCTGGGCCAGTCCGGAGCTGATCCGGGCCCTGCCCAAGTCCGACCTCCACGTCCACCTCGATGGCTCTTTGCGTCCGGGGACCCTGATCGAACTGGCGCGGGAGCGCCGGGTGCGCCTGCCCGCCTGGAGCGAGGAGGGGCTTCTGCGCAAGGTCTTCCGCGAGCGCTACCGGAGCCTTCCCGAGTACCTCCAGGGCTTCGGTCTGACCTGCGCCGTGCTCCAGGACGCCGAGGCTCTCGAACGCGCGGCCTGGGAACTCTGCCTGGACGGCCAGGAGGAGGGGGTGCGCTACCTGGAGATCCGCTTCGCACCGCAGCTCCACGCCCACCCGGGCCTGTCCCTCGAGGAGGTCCTGCGCGCCGTCGGCCGCGGCATCGAGCGGGCCGAGAAGCGCTTCAACCGCCGTTCGGCCGTGCGCCGGGGCGAGGAGCCTCCCTTCCGCGCCGGGATCGTGGTCTGTGCCATGCGCTTCTTCCTGCCGGCCTTCAGCCGGCACTACGCCGACCTCTGCTCGGTGCTCTCGGAGCTGCCCCGGGACCAGGTCTTCGGCATCGCCAGCGAGGCCCTGGTCCGGGCCAGCATCCGCGCCCGCGACGAGGCCGGGGTCCCGGTGGTCGGCGTGGACCTCGCCGGCCAGGAGAAGGGCTATCCGGCCGCCGACCACGCCCGCGCCTACCAGCTGGCCCACGAGGCCTTCCTCGGCAAGACGGTCCACGCCGGCGAGGATTACGGCCCCGAGTCCATCTTCCAGGCCATCACCGTCTGCCACGCCGACCGCATCGGCCACGGCACCTGGCTGTTCTCCGCCGGGCGCGTCTCCCGCGAAGTGGGGAACCGGCGCGAATACGTCCGGCGCCTGGTCGAGTTCATCGCCGACCGGCGCATCACCCTGGAGGTCTGTCTGACCTCCAATCTCCAGACCCTGCCGGCCCTGGGCGGCCTCCGCCGCCATCCCTTCCGGCGCATGCTGCGCGAGCGCCTCTCCGCCAGCCTCTGCACGGACAACCGTCTGGTCTCGCGCACCACCGTCAGCCGCGAGTGGGAGCGGGCCCTGGCGGCCTTCCGCCTGAGCCCGAAGCAGGCCGCCGACCTCCTCGTGTATGGTTTCAAGCGCTCCTTCTTCCCGGGCAGCTACCGGGAGAAGCGCGCCTACGTGCGTCAGGTCCTGGACTACCGGGACCGGGTCCTGGAGGCCCACGGCGTCTCCCTCTGAATTCCGGAGGGCGCCGCCGGGGTTTTCTCCAAGGAGGCGGGGAGGGCGTCGTCCTCCCGGATGAATCAGGCATGCAAGGGGAATCCGGACCCGCGGATGCGGCCCTCCTCGAGCGCTTCCACCGGGGCGACCCGGCGGCCTTCGAGGAGCTGGTGGACCGCTACCAGGCGCCGCTTCTGCGGTTCGCCCGGGCGGTCCTCCCGGACGCCTCGGCGGCGGAGGACGTGGTGCAGGAGACCTTCCTGCGCTTCCTCCGCCACGCCGGCGGCCTGCGCCGCGGGCCGGGGCTGAACGGGCGGGACGCGCCCCTCGCCGCCTGGTTGTTCCGCGTCTGCCGCAACCTCGCCTGGGACCTCATGAAGACCGAACGCCGGGAACAGGAGCGCCGACGCCGGCTGCGCCCGGCGCCTCCGGAGGAGCGGGACGGCGCCGAGGGCCGGGAGCTCCGGGAGCTCGTCGGCCGCGAACTGGAGCGGCTGCCGGCCCGCGAGCGCGAGGTGCTCCAGCGCAAGGTCCTTGAGGGGCAGAGCTACCGCGAGATCGCCGAGGCCACCGGGCTCAAGCCCGGCTACATCGGCTGGCTCATCCACCAGGGGCTGGGACGCCTCCACGAGCGGCTGCAGGCCGCCGGGGTCCTCGGTTGAGGCCCCCCGGATCCGGGACCGCACCATGAAGCACGACGACCACGACGAGACCGGCCCGCCGAGCGACGGGCAGCGCCTGACGGACTACCTCCTCGGGGAGCTGGATCCAGGGGAGCAGGAGCGGCTGGAGCGGGACCTGGAGGAACAGCCGGAACTGCGCCGGCGCCTGCAGGGACTCGCCGCCACCCTCGAGGCCCTGCGCGGGGTGCGCGGCCCCGCGGCTCTCGGCGAGACCCGCCGGGAGGCCCTGCGCCGCGCGGCCCGCCGCCGGCTGCAGCCGGTCTGGCGCCGTCCCTCGTCCCTGGCGGCGGCCGCCGTCCTGCTCCTCGCCGCCGGCCTCGCCTGGCGCTTCCTGCCCGACGGGCCGGGGGCGTCCGGGAGCGAGGCCACGGCCAGTGCCGGACGCGCGGTCGCCGCCCCGCCGTCGGCCGGAGCGGGGCCGGCGAAGGGCCGGCCCACGGACTCGGCCGCCGGAGCCGAGCGGGGGGCGCTGCTGGGGCAGATGGGCTACGCCGGCGCCGAGGCCTTCCTCGACACCCGGGGCGAGGCTCCTGCGGAGCCCATCTGGAAGGGGGCCGGGGACACGGTCCCGCCCGGGGCGGGAGAGCGGGCCCTCCCGGGTCTCGTCGAGCGGGAGAGCCTTCCCGGGCCACCGGCGGCGGCCGCTCCGGCCACGCCCGCCGGCGAGGCCCTGCGGCACCAGGCCCGGCCGGCGGCGCGGGCCGCGGCCCCGGTGCCGCCGGAGGCGCTGCACGAGGGAGCAGCTTCCGTCCGCGCCCGCGACCGGGACGGCAAGGCGGCGCGCCAGGAGGCATCCCTCGACGCCCCGGGGGAGGAGGAGCGTCTCTTCCTCGACGACAAGGACGTCGGGGAGGAGGCCGAAGAGGAGGGGGATCCGGCCCGTCCCGCCGCGCCCGCCGTCGAAGACGGCTACGGCCGGGTCTGGGCCGGCCCGGCGATCCTCGAGCACCTGCGGCCCCTGGGCCCCGGCGAGCGCCCGCGGGACATGTTCTTCCGTTTCTACGGCGACAACCCCTTCGTTCCCGCCGAACTCGATCCCCTGGCGACCTGGGCCGCGGACGTGGACACGGCGAGCTACGCCCTGACCCGGAACTACCTGCGCCGCGGCCTCCTGCCGCCGCCGGCAGCGGTGCGCACCGAGGAGTTCGTGAACGCCTTCGACTACGGCCTGGCGGCTCCCGAGGAGGAGGACTTCGCCCTGCACCTGGCCTATGGCCCCAGCCGCTTCGGCGGCCACCGCCCGGCCGCCGGCGAGGGGAGGGTGGCCCTGCTCCAGGTCGGCCTCAAGGCGCGGGAGGTCGCCCTCGAGGAGCGCAAGCCCCTGGTCCTGACTTTCGTCGTGGACGTCTCCGGCTCCATGCGCGAGGGCGGCCGCCTGGATCTGGTGCGCCGCTCCCTGGAGCTCCTCCTGGACCGGCTGCGCGAGGACGACGCCGTCGGCGTGGTCGCCTTCTCCGATCATGCGCGCCTGATCCTGGAGACCACGCCCGTGGCGCGGCGCGGGGAGATCCGCGAGGCCCTGCGCGGTCTGGAGGCGGGAGGCAGCACGAACGCCGCCGCCGGCCTGACCCTGGGCTACCAGCTGGCCGAGGCCTCCTGGCGGTCCGGGGCCGTGAACCGCGTGATCCTCTGCACGGACGGCGTCGCCAACACCGGCGAGACCGACCAGGACCGCATCCTCGAGCAGGTGGCGCGCTTCCGCGAGCGCCAGGTGGACCTCACGGCCCTGGGCGTGGGCATGGGCAACCACAACGATGTCTTCCTGGAGCGGCTGGCCGATCAGGGCGACGGCAGCTGCCACTACATCGACACCTGGGAGGAGGCGCGGCGCGTCTTCCTGGACGAGTTCACGGGCACCCTCCAGACCATCGCCCGCGACGTGCGCCTGCAGGCGGAGTTCGATCCGCGGATCGTGCGGCGCTGGCGCCAGCTGGGCTACGAGAACCGGCGCCTCGCGGACCGGGACTTCCGCGACGACACCGTGGACGCCGGCGAAATCGGCGCCGGCCACGAATGCGTGGCCCTCTTCGAACTCGAGCTGGCGCCCGGCGCCTCCCTGGACGACGGCGGGGTCGAGGTGCGCCTGCGCTGGCGCCCCGACGGACAGGAGGCCTGGAAGGAACTCCGCGCCCGCCCCGGCGCCGCCGGCCGGGCCGACGCCTGGGAGGAGGCGCCGCACGCCTTCCGCCTGGCGGCGGTGGTGGCGCAGTTCGCCGAGGTTCTGCGGGACAGCTACTGGGCGCGGGGGGACTCCTACGCAGATCTGCTGAAGGAGGCGGACCGCCTGGCCGAGGAGTCCACCGACGCCCGGGTCGCGGAGTTCCGGGACCTGGTCCAGCACGCCCGGCCGCTGCTTGCGGCCCGGCCGGTGCCGGACGAGCTTGCACGGCTCGTGGATGCCTGCCGGGACTGCCGCGTCCAGGAACAGGAGCTGCGCTGGCGCGCCCGGGAGGATCCCGAGGCGCGGCGGCTTCTCCCGGAGTTCGAGGCACGCTGCCGCCGGCTCGAGAAGCAGCTTCGGTCCCTCGTGGGAGGAGGCCGGTGACAAGGCCCCGGCAGACGGTGATCCGTCACCGGCGGGCGACGCAGCGCCGCGCTTTGCCCGAGGAATCGGGTGATGGCCGGCCGATGGAGGCCTAAGCGGGCCACGGCCGGAGAAACAGGTCCCCGCTTCGGGGGTTCGGCTTTCTCCGGAGGGGAGCCCGATGGCTCCCGCCCGGACCGGGGTTCCGGGCCCGTTCCTCAATACGACGACGAGGGGAAGATCCATGCTGGCGAAACGAGAAGGCCTGCGCATTCCGGCACGGCTCCTGGCGGCGATCCTCACGGCGGTGCCGCTCGCGGGAGCCTCGGGAGCCGGCGGCCCGGCGTCCCTGGAGGGCGCCGCCGCGAACCGGCCGCTTGAGCCCGGCGAGCGCCTGCGGGCGGTCCTGGAGCGCCTCGCCGAGACCACGGACCTGCGTCTGCACGAGAGCCGCAAGGGAGAAGTCCTCC
>JALUUN010000391.1 GCA_027021325.1 Planctomycetota bacterium | reverse complement strand
CCCACTTCCTGGAGGAGGTCGAGGGGCTCTGCGACCGCTTCACGGTCCTGCGCGACGGCCGGGTCTCGGACCGCGGCCGGGTCGCCGAGGCCGCCCCCGGCCGCATCCTGCGGGCCATGGTCGGCCGCGAGCTCGACGAGCAGTTTCCCTCGGTGCCGCACCGCCCCGGAGAGGTCCTGCTTCGGGTGCGCGGCCTGGCGGGCCGGCGCCGGCCGCGCGGCGTGGACCTGGACCTGCGCCGCGGCGAGATCCTCGGCCTCGCCGGGCTGGTGGGGGCGGGGCGCAGCGAGTTCCTGCGCGGCCTCTACGGCCTGGAGCCCGTGCGCCGGGGGGAGGTCCGCATCGCCCGGGCCGGCGGTTTCGAGGACCTGCCGCCGGGCTCGCCGCGACGGTCCATCGCCTGCGGCCTGGGTTTCCTCTCCGAGGACCGCAAGAACGAGGGCCTGGCCCAGGACCTCTCCCTCGCGGACAACCTGAGCCTCAGCCGTCTGGAGAGGTGGTCGCGCCGGGGCGTTCTCGACCTTGCCGCGCGGCGCGCGGCGGCCCGGGAACTCCTCGGGCGCGTCGGCTGCAAGGCCCGGGGGCCGGAGCAGGCCGTGCGCGAGCTGAGCGGCGGCAACCAGCAGAAGGTGGCCCTGGCCCGGCTCCTGCACCAGGAGGCGGAGATCCTGCTCCTCGACGAGCCGACCCGCGGCATCGACGTCGGCAGCAAGGCCGAGATCTACCGCCTGGTCGGGGAACTCGCCGCCGCCGGCCGGGCGGTGCTCGTCGTGAGCAGCTACCTGCCCGAGCTCCTCCATGTCTGTGACCGCATCGGGGTGCTCTGCCGCGGCCGGCTCGCCGCCCTGCGGCCGGCGGCGGACTGGAGCGAGGAGGAGCTCCTGCACTTCGCGACCGGCGGCGAGGCGGAGGCGGCGGCATGAGCAGGCCCGCTCTGCGGACGCTCTGGGCGATGCTCGCGCCCTTCCTCGGGCTGCTGGCGGTGGTGCTCCTGTTCACGCTCTGGGGGCAGGTCTTCAAGCCGGGCACGACCTTCCTCTCCGGCTTCCGTCTGGCCCTGATCGCCAAGCAGACGGCCATCGTCGGCATGGGCGCCCTGGGGATGACGGTGGTCATCGTCTCGGGCGGGATCGATCTGGCGGTCGGTTCGCTGCTCGCCCTGTGCAGCGTGGTCCTGGCCGCGGCGCTGCGTGCCGGCCTCGACCCGGTCCTGGCCCTCGGCCTGACTCTCGCCGCCGGTACCGCCGCCGGTGCCCTGAACGGAATCCTGATCACCGGCCTGCGGCTGGTCCCGTTTCTCGTGACCCTGGGGACCATGCTCCTCTTCCGCGGCGTCGCCGAACAGATCAGCGACCAGCAGAAGATCCACGCCGAGGCCCCGGCCTGGCTCGGGACGCTGCTCGAGACGCCGCCGCCGGGGAGCCCGCGCCTGGTCTGCACCGGCGTCTGGATCGTCCTGGCCTTGGCTGCAGTCCTGGCCTTCGTCCTGCGGCGCACGGTCTTCGGGCGCAGCGTCTTCGCCCTCGGCTCCTCGGAGGCGACGGCGCGGCTGTGCGGACTTCCGGTCGCGCGCCTGAAGATCGCGGTCTACGCCCTGGGCGGCTTCTTCATGGCCCTGGCCGGGGTCTTCGAGTTCAACAACCTCAGCGGCCAGGGCAACCCCTCGAGCGGGGTCGGCATGGAGCTCGAGATCATCGCCGCCGTGGTCATCGGCGGCGGCAGTCTGCACGGCGGCCGCGGCTCGGTCCTCGGCTCCCTGGTCGGGGCGCTCCTCATGACCACCCTGCGTTCGGGCTGCGTCTACGCCGAGGTGCCGGATCCGGTCCAGAAGATCGTCATCGGCGCCATCATCATCGCCGCCGTGGCCCTGGACCGCCTGCGCCCGGGCCGCGGGGGCGGGCCGGCCGCGGCCTGAGGACCCTGCCGCCGCCGGGTCCCCTGGCCTGCATCCGGCTTCAGGGGGT
>JALUUN010000390.1 GCA_027021325.1 Planctomycetota bacterium | reverse complement strand
CCCGCGCGGCGGCAAGCCCCTCAAGGCCTCGGGCCTGTCCCACATCTTCGGCGCCGAGCTGAAGCCCGTCGCCCAGGCCGGGCCCGGCGAAATCGTCGCCCTGACGCGGGTGGAGGAACTGTCCGTGGGCGACGTCCTCAAGGCCGAGGGCGAGTGTGCGGTCTTCGACTTCGGCCTGCCCGAGCCCGTGACCCCTCTGGCGGTCCGACCCGAGAGCCGCTCGGACGAGCAGAAGATCAGCGGCGAGCTCGCCAAACTCGCCAAGGAGGACCCCACCTTCCGCGTCGAGCGCCACGAGGTCACCGGAGAGACCATCGTCTACGGCCTCTCCGAGCTGCATCTGCAGAGCCTCCTGAACCGCCTCAAGGGCCGCGGTGTGGGCGTCACGACCAGCGTGCCCCGGATCGCCTACCAGGAGACGATCACGACCAAGGCCGAGGGCCACCACCGGCACAAGAAGCAGACCGGCGGCTCCGGACAGTTCGGGGAGTGCTTCATCCGGATCGAGCCGCTGCCCCGGGGCCAGGGCTTCGAGTTCGTGGACGCCATCGTCGGCGGCGCCATCCCGCGCCAGTACATCCCGGCGGTCGAGAAGGGTATCCGCGAGCAGATGGAGAAGGGGGTCCTTGCAGGCAGCCAGGTCGTGGACATCAAGGTCGAGCTCTACGACGGCAAGCACCACGAAGTGGACTCGGACGAGATCTCCTTCAAGACCGCCGGAGCGCGTGCCCTGGTGGAGGCCTTCAGCAAGGGGCGGCCGATCCTCCTGGAACCGATCATGGAGGTCGAGATCACGGTGCCGAGCCGCTTCATGGGCGATGTGACGGGAGATCTGAACACCCGCCGCGGACGGATCCTCGGGATGGACGCGGTGGACGAGTTCCAGGTCATCAAGGCGCAGGTGCCGCTTGCGGAAATGCAGACCTACAGCACCCCGCTGCGTTCCATGACCGCGGGCGAGGGTTCCTTCACCATGCGCTTCGACCATTACGACCAGGTGCCGCCCCACATCCAGGACAAGATCATCGCCGACTACGAGAAGGCGAAGGCGGAGGCCTGAGTCCGGATGCGCGCGGGACCCTGCTCCGGCGCCCGCGGCTTCCACCTGACGGGCCTGCTCCTGGTGATCGCGGGATCCGCTCTGCTCGCCTCCTGGGGGATTCCGCGCCTGCTGGCGCCGCGCCTCGAGCAGAACGAGGAGAGCGCGCGCCGCCACCTGGAGATGCTGGACGGCCTGCAGCAGGCCTGGCTCCTCCGGCGGTCCTGGCCGGCCAGCCTTCTGGAGCTGAGCACCCGCGGCCTGCCGGGTAGTGCAGAGGCCGCGCCTCCGGCTCTGGGCGAGGGCTGGCTTGGGGGCCTGGAGCCCGCGGGCCGCGTCCTGCGCGGCGGCTACCTCTTTCGGGACGGGTGGACCGAGCGACAGCCCGCCGGCGTCTGGGCCTGGCCGGCGACGCCGGGGTACAGCGGCCGGCGCGTGTACTGGCTGGACTACGCGACGCACCGGATCCACCGCGTACCCGGACGGGAGGGGGGAGGCGAGCCCCCTGCGGGCCCGCCGGAGGTCGGCGAGCTTCAACCCCTGGACTGAGGGAAGAGGCGCCGGGCGTTGGCGGTGGTCCGTTCGGCCACGGCCTCAGGGGCCTCGCCCCGGACCTCGGCGAGGCAGGCGAGGGTGAATGGCAGGAAGCCGGGCTCGTTGCGCCGGCCGCGGCGCGGCTGCGGCGCCAGGAAGGGGCTGTCCGTCTCCAGGAGCAGGCGATCGGCGGGGACGCGCCGGGCCGCCTCGCGCAGGTCTCCGGAACGCCGGTAGGTGAGGTTGCCGGCGAAGGAGACGTGGAGTCCGAGGTCCAGGAAGGCCGCCAGGTGTTCGGAGGGCTCGGACCAGCAGTGCATCACGCCGCGGATCTCGCCGCGGCCCTGGAGCAGGTCGAGGAGGGCCGGCGCCGCCCGGCGGCAGTGCAGGACCACGGGGAGGTCCCGTTCGTGCGCCAGGTCCAGGTGGAAGGCGAGGCCCTCCCGCTGGATCGCCGGCGGCACCGTGTCCCAATGGAAGTCGAGGCCGGTCTCGCCCACCGCGCTCCACCCGTCTTCCCGCGCCAGGCTCTGGATCTCCTCCAGGGCCGGCTCCAGGGCCTGCGGATCCGAGGGCAGGTCGTTGGGGTGGATGCCGACGGAGGCCCGGGCGCCGGGCTCGGCGGCGGCGAGTTCGCGGGAGCGCCGGGCCGTTCGGGCGTCGATGGCGACGAAGAGGAACTCCTCGACTCCCGCCTGACGCGCCCGCGCCAGAACCTCCGCAGGCGGGGCCTCCTCCTCCTTCCAGGTCGGATGGCAGTGGCTGTCGAAGAGGGGGGCGGGCATCCTCAGGCGCGGCTTGCGGCCGGCTCCGCGGGACCGTAGCGCCGCCGGATCTCCTCGAGGAAGCCGGCCCAGACCGGCTCGACTGCCGGATCTGCCTGGAGTCGGGGCAGGACCTCCCGCAGGGTGAAGTCCGGCGCCACTTCGAGGAGGCTCAGGAGCGCCTGCTTGCGCGCCAGGACGTTGCGGGCCTCGGCCATGAGGGCGGCGACCAGTTCCGGCACCGCCCCGCGGTCCCCGCGGAGGGCGACGCCGCGGATGGCCTGGCGCCAGGCGTATTCCGGGAGACGGTTGCCGGTGTTTCGGACCGCCCGGCGGAACAGTTCGTCCACCAGGGGCCGGAGGCGCTGGACCGTCTCCAGCGGGTGCCGCCGCGGATCGGGCTGGCCGACGAGGACCCGGCCCAGGAACTCGGCGTGGAGGAGGTCGTTGGGGCTCCGGGGCTTCTCCTGGAAGAGCAGGCGTGTGGCCCGGAGCAGAGCCTCCTCCGGGTCCAGTTCCCAGAGGATCTCGTGCAGGACGAGGCGCATCTGCCACTGGGTAGCGCGCTGGTCCAGCTCCCGGACGAGCGGCAGGACTCCGCGGCCGAGGGCCGTGCGGGCCGCCTCCGCCAGGCTCGCTCCGAACCAGTAGGGCCGGCGCGTGGACCATTCCTGCAGGAGGGCCTCCCAGGGGAAGGCCGCCGCGTCCCTGCGCAGGGCCAGGGCCTGGACCAGCCAGGTCAGCTCCCGGCGCAGACGCGGCTCCTCCGCCGGGGCCACCCCCGTGCGCATCTGCTCGGCCCGGGTGCGGAGGCGAACGAGGAGAGGTCCCGGCTCCTCGCTCCGGATCTCCCGCAGGGTGCGGACGACGCCCCGGGAGGGCGGCAGCGCCGGCCCCTCCTCCGGGGGCGTGTGGGGCTCGGTCGGGCCGAGGAGGAGCCCGCCGAGGAGGAGAGGCAGGAGGGCGGTGAGACGCATGGGAGGGCTTCCCGCAAAGACGGGGCCGGCCCGGGCGCGGGCACGGATTTTGTGTCGGTCGAGAGTGGCGGATCCTGCGAGAATGGGGGGCCCGGGACCCGGGCGGGACCAGACGTGCCTTCCGCGCCGGGCTCCGGCCGCTGGACGCATGATGAAGACCATTCTAGGCCTGTCCGCCCTCCTGGGCGCCGTCCTCCTCACCGCCTGCGGCGGGAGCTCCGGCGGTTTCGCCGGCACCGGCGCCGCCAGCGAGCTGCAGATCACCCTCTGCTCCCTGGGGTGCTCGGGCACCGCCTGCTCGGTGAACGAGATGGCCACGAACCAGGACATCTCCATCACTTTCAACGACGATATCGATCCGGCCACCGTCAACTTCACGACCTTCTCCATCGTCGAGACCACCACCGGCTCCGTGCCGATCGGTTTCTTCCTGGTCCAGGGGCCGAAGGTGATCTTCCGCCCCGCTCTGATCCAGACCGAAGCCGGCAGCACCTTCGGCTTCGAGGACGGGGCGACCTACCGCATCACGATCCCGGCAAGTCCCGAGGACACCACGGTCATCCGCTCGACGATCGGCCGGCCGAACCTGACGCCCTTGACCTGTGTCGTCACCACCTCCGGGATCACCGATCTGGTTCCAGGGCGCCCGACCGTGGAGCTGACGCCCAGCCCGGACGATCCACCTTCCGGCACCGAGTTCGACCTCGTCCTCGTCTTCAACGATCTCATGCAGACCGGTCTGCTGGTGGACTCCGAGGGCCAGAGTCCTACCATCGGCGTCTTCATCGAGGACAGCTCCGGCGGGGAGCCGGTGGACATCCCGGTGAACGGGACCTTCACCCTGAGCGTCGATCAGAACGCCCTGCTGACGACCGTGCGCTTCCAGTCGGCCTCCCCCTATCCCGGCAACATGGACGGCCAGCGGCGCTTGCGGGTGGACCTTTCCCAGCAGATCTCGGATCTCGCGGGCAACAGTCTCCTGAACGCCGGCTCCTTCCTCATCGACCTGCCGGCGACCCAGCTCACGCCGGGGAGTTTCGTCGAATCCTTCGACGACGAACTCCAGTTCGATCCTGGGGGCAGCGCGGCGGGGCTCTGGGCTTCGCCGCCGGGCTTCCTGGACAGCGGCCTGGAACCCGACACCGGCCTCCACCGGGGCGGAGGCAGCGGAATCCTCGGTGACCTGGTCCTGAGCGGGGACCTGACCCTGGACACCGACGGCATGACCCTGGCGGCGGCGGACTACGACATCCTCCTGAACGAGGACCTCTTCATCCCCGCCGGAGAGCCCTTCCCCTTCACCTCTCTCGAGATTCCCGAGGGTTCGACACTGGGCGCCACCGGCTCCAGCCCCCTGCGCCTCTGGGTCCGGGGCTCGGCTCTGATCAACGGCGCCATCGACCTGTCCGGAGAGGACGCTCCGCCCAACTTCGGCAAGTACTTCCCGCCCAATGCCGAGGAGGTTCCCGGAGAGAGCCTGACGAACCTCACCCTCGACGAGGCCGACGGCGGCGAACCGGGCCTGGGGCGCTGTGGCGGCGGCGACGGCGGCTTCGGCGGCGCCTCCTGGTACACCCTGGACGAGGCCGGGCTCGACTACTACGACGAGGACAACCCGGACAACTTCGCCAGCGGCAGTCCGGATCCGGCGCGCTTCACCGACGGGCTCAGCACCGGCCAGGTCCACGGCTTCAGCGGCGACGGTATCGGCGGACGCACCCCCACCGGGCGGCCGGTAGGCGGTGGTGCCAGCCAGATCGCGACCGACTGGAGCTTCGGTTCAGGCATCGGTTCCTGGGCCTGGCCGCCCCTGAGCAACCAGGTCCCGGACGCCGGCTTTGCGAACCCGGTGACCATCGAATCGCACTGGACCGGCTCCTCCTTCGCGAACATCGCCTTTCACCGAAGCCGCGGCGGCGGCGGCGGCGGGTTCTGGAGCGACGGCGAGGACGGCGTCTTCTACGACGCCGGCGGCATGGACCCCCTGGGTGTCCCCCTGTTCCCGGACTGGGAGCCCGTGGTGGACGCCGGGAACGACATCCACGAGTACAACGACCTCTTCAACTTCGACGGGTTGCTGCCGGGCGGCGGAAGCGTCCCTGACGGCGCCGGCGGCGCCTTCGATCCCGGGGTCCTGCCGGGCATCGAGACCCTCGATCCGGAGGCCGTGCCTTCCCTGCTGGTCGGTGGTGCCGGCGGGGGAGGCGCCGGCATGAGCCAGCACGGCTCCTGGAACGACGACCCGCTCAACGGTGGGGACCTGGAGACCTACCGGACCTGCGACGGCGCCGGCGGCGGCGCCGGCGGCAGCGCCCTGCAGCTCCAGGTGGCCGGCGACCTCACGGTCAACGGCACGATCTCGGTCGAGGGCGGGGACGGCGGCGACTCGGCCTTCATGGTCAACGTTCCCTACAGCCCCTCGAGCGCCATCACCCTGGGCAAGCCAGGCGACGCCGGCGGCGGCGGCGGCAGCGGCGGTGCCCTGCTCCTCCAGGTCGGCGGGGACTGGAGCCTGGCCTCGAACTCCCTCCTTCTCGGCGGCGGCCAGGGCGGTACCGGCTCAGCCGGCAACCACGGCGGCGACGGCGGCTCCGGCCTCCTGCGCTTCGAGACCGCCACCGGCACCGAGACGGCGGCTCAGCTCGCTCCCCTCGTGGATCCCGACGAGGCCTTCGATCTGGCGCCGGTGGGCGGCAGCGGCGCCAACGTGGCGGTCTTCGCCACCGCCACCGGCGACGGCGACATCCAGGCCAGCGACGGCACGGTCTTCAACGGCAACGCCTCGGGCGTCCGCAGCCTCTGGTACCAGCCCGCGGCCCAGTACCTGCTGCTCCGTTTCACCGGTTGGACCCTGCGCTGCGAGTACGACGACCAGCAGGGCGGCGGGCCCCAGGAACTGGTCTTCAGCCACGACGACTTCCCGGTGCCCGGCGTGGATCCGCTCTGGATCGCTTTCCAGACCGGCTGGGGGGCCCCCGGGGCGGCCGAGCCCGAGGAGGGCACGCTCAGCGAGTGGATCGTGGTCGGCACCCTGGGCAACGACGGCGGCCTCGCCGGCCTGCAAGGCAATCTCGCCCGGATGCTCCGCTTCCAGGTGGTCTTCGACATGGACCGGGTCGCGAGCCTGATCGGCTCCGACCCCGCGGCCACCTTCCGGGTGAAGGACCTGACGGTCACCTGGGAAGGGGAGTGAACCCTCCGCGCCGGAAGCCCGCGCCAGCGGCGCGCCTGCGGGCCTTCGTTCCGGACGCGCTCCTGCCGGACGCCCATACCCTCCTTCTGGAGCACGCCCTGGTGGTGGAGGCCGGCCGGGTGGCCGCGGTCGTGCCCCGCGCCGAACTCCACGGGATTCCCGTGGTGCGGATGGCCGGCGAGCTCTGGGTGCCCGCGCCGGTCCTGGCCCACGCCCACCTGGAGTCCTGGGATGCGCCGAGCGGACTGTGGCCGCGGGAGACCTTCGCCGAGTGGGTGCGCTACCTCCTGGCCTGGCGCGAGTCCCCGGACCGCATCGAGCCCGAGCGGGCTGCCCTCGAGTCCCTCCGCGAACTCGAGGCTGCCGGCTGCGGGCTGGTGGTCTGCCACGTCGGGGAACCCCGCGCCGATGGGACCTTCCACGACGACCTCCTGGGGGAGGAGGCACCGCGCCTGCCGGAGGTCCTGGCCCTGCCCGAGCTCTTCGGCCCGGCCCCGGAGGAGGCTCCCGCCCTCCTCGCCCGTCTCGACGCCCGGCCGCCCGCGGCCTGGGGCGGCTACGCCCTGCACGCTCCCTACAGCGTGAGCGAGGAGCTGGCGCGGGGCGTCTTCGCCCGGAGTCGCGGCTGGTCGGTGCCGGTGAGCATCCACCTCGGGGAGCACCCCGAGGAGCGCGCCCTCCTGGCCTGCGGCGAGGGGCCCCTGGCGGACCTGCTCCGGGAACGCGGACGGCCCCTCAAGCGTTCCCGCTGGCCTTCGCCCGTGGACTGGCTGCAGGAGGTCGGCGGGCTCCAGCCCGGTACGGTGGCGGTGCACGGCACGGACCTCGACCGGGAGGAGCAGGAACGCCTCGCCCGGGCGGGCGTGCCCCTCGTCTGGTGCCCGGGCACCCACCTCTACTTCGACCGGCCTCGCCCGGCCTTCGGCGAGGACGGCCTGCCGCTTCCCGCCCTCGGCTGCGACAGCCGCGCTTCCAACACCTGCCTCGATCCGCTGCGGGAGCTGCGCCTCGCCCTCGCCCTGGTTCCCGGCCCCGGGCCGCGGGCCTGGTGGCGGGCCTTGACCGAAGGCGGCGCCCGGGCCTTCGGCCGCGAGGACCTGGGGCACTTGAGGCCCGGTGCCCTGCCGCGGATCCTGCGCATGCCCTGGCGTCCGGCCGACGACGCCCTGGCGGTCTGCGACCGCCTCAGCGCCGATGCCTCCTGGCATCCCCTGGGGCCGGTCCTGGAGCTCTGAGGGGCCCCGGAGACCTAGGATGGGATCCGTGGACTCCGCCCGACGCCTCCTCGAGGGCAGCCGCCGCGTGCTGATCTCCGGCCACCTGCGGGCCGATGGCGACTGCCTGGGAGCGCAGAGCGTCCTCTACCACCTGTGCCGGGCCCTGGGCAAGGAGGCCGAGGTCCTGCTGCCGGACGACCCCGACGGCCGCTACGACTTCCTGCATGTCCACACGCCCTACCGGACCCTGGCCGAGCTGGAGGGCGAGGGAGAGGAGATCCCCGAGCACGATCTGGTCTTCGTCTGCGACTGCAGCACCCTGGACCGGCTCGGACGGCTGGGAGAGATCCTGCGGGCACGGCCCGAGCCGATCATCCTCGTGGACCACCATCCCTTGCGTCCCGAGGACGAGGCCAGCTTCCAGGCCTTCGTCCACAGTGTCGAGGCGCCGGCTTCGGGGCTCCTGGCCTGGAACTTCGCCCGCTCCTTCGGGGTCGAGCTGCCGCCCGCCGCCCACGAGGCGGCCTTCACCGCCCTGGCCACGGACACCGGCTGGTTCCGCTACTCGAACGCCGGACTCGGGGCCTGGGAGGCCGCTACCGCCATGGTCGCGGCCGGGGTGCAGCCGGACCGGGTCTTCGGCCTGATCTACCAGCGCTGCGACCGCCGGCGACCGGCCGGCATCGCCGCTTCCCTCCAGCACCTCGAGTACCACCTCGAAGGTCGTCTGGCCCTGGCCTGGGTCGGCCAGGAGGACCTGAGGAGGGCGGGCGGGAGCCTGGAGGACACCGACGAGGTCCTGGACATCCTGCGCAGCGTCGCGGGCGTCGAGGCCGTGGCCTTCCTCCACGAGCGGGCTCCGGGTGAGGTCAAGGCGAGCCTGCGCAGCCAGGGCGGGGTGGACGTCAGCCGGGTCGCCCGCGCCCTCGGCGGCGGCGGCCATGCCCGCGCTGCCGGGGTCACCTTCGAGCCGGGGACGACCCTTCTCCAGGCCGTGGACCGGGTGCGCAGCGCTCTGGTGGAGGCCGTCGCCACCGCCGCCGCTGGCTAGCCCTGGCGGGCCGAGCGCTCCAGGTCCTCACGGCTCCGGAAGAGGCCGGTGAAGGCGAGCCGCGCCAGCCGCGGGTTGCGCGTCAGGCGGCGCAGGACGTAGGGCCGCCAGTCGCGGCCGTAGGGGACATAGACCCGCACCGGGTGGCCGCGGCGCCGGAGCTCCTGGCGCAGGGCCTCGCGTACGCCGAGGAGCATCTGGAATTCGTAGCGTTCCCGCACGCCGGGCCGTTCCTCGAGGATGGCCTCCAGCCCCTGGACCAGGGCTTCGT
>JALUUN010000389.1 GCA_027021325.1 Planctomycetota bacterium | reverse complement strand
CGCCTGTTCCTCGGTCTCCACCGGGCATCCCCCTGCCGTCCAGGAGGAGCGGAAGCCTCCGGATTCCCAGGAGCTCTGGCAGGAGGCGGCCCTGAGCCCGGTTCCGCATTCCGCCGTGGCTCAGGGGGCCTGTACCGTGACCGGGGACGAGGCTTCGGTCGCGGTCCGGAGCGAAAGCGCCGGACTGTGGGTGGTGGATGGCTATCGCATTCTCGGTGCAGATGGGTTTCTCGCCGTGGAGGCCTTCTTCGTCCGCGGACGGTTCCCCGGCTTCACCTGGTCCACCTCTCTTCCGGTGTTCTTTCTCCCTCGGGGCTGGGAGTACCGCTTCCCGCTGACCCAGGCTCTCGAGCGGAACCCGGGCCTGCGGAAGGATTGGGAGGACGCGCGGGAGCTTCTGGGCGGCGCGGGGGGTGAGCTGCAGGTCTACGGTTCCTTCTACGAAGGGAGGAGTCTTCAGGAGGCCGTCGCCGACGATGAGGCCGACGGCAGCTTCGAGCTCCGCTTCCGGATCCTCCCCGGTACCACGCTGCGCCTGGAGACCCTCTGAGCTGGAGGGGGCTCTCCGAGTCTCTTCGTGCTCCCGCTTCTTGCGGCGGCCCTTTCCTGCCGGCTCCAGGATCCGGATCCGGCGCCCTGCGCCCTGCCGGGGCCGGCCGGGGATTCCTCCGGAGCCCTGCCCGGCGAGGAATCGGCCCTTCGCGCCTCCCCGTCCCCGTTCCGCCTGGCGAAGGACCGGAGGGCGCGGCCGGGCCGGTGTTCTCCCGCCCCCGCCGTCTCTCCCTCGTCCTGCGCGGACCGGGCGGCAAGGCCACGGGTCCCGAGGCATGCCACGGCCCGGGGCGGCGGAAGGAAGGCCGCGTCCCGGGGCGCCGACCGGCCTGCCTATAATCCCGCGCTCTGCGCCGGGCAGGCCGCAAAGGGCCGCGCCGGCTCCTGCCCGACCGTCCCCGCGCCTCCGCCATGGATTCCCGCTCCGCCGCCACGCTCACCTGGACCCTGACCGACGAAGCCCCGGCGCTGGCGACGCGCTCCTTGCTGCCGGTGGTCCGGGCCTTCCTCCAGGGGACGGGCATCCGCGTCGAGACCGCCGACATCAGCCTGGCCGGGCGCATCCTCGCCGCCTTCCCCGAGCACCTCCGGGAGGAGCAGCGGGTGCATGACGACCTCGCCCGCCTCGGAGAGCGGGTGCAGCGTCCCGAGGCGAACATCCTGAAGCTTCCGAACATCAGCGCCTCGGTGCCGCAGCTCCAGGCGGCCATCGCCGAACTCCGATCCCAGGGCTTCGCGGTGCCCGAGTACCCCGAGGAGCCCCGGAGCGCCGAGGAGGAGGAGATCCGCCGCCGCTACGGCGCGGTCCTGGGCTCGGCGGTGAATCCGGTCCTGCGCGAGGGCAACTCCGACCGCCGGCCGCCGGCGGCGGTCAAGGCCCATGCCCGCCGCCATCCCCACCGCATGATGAAGCCCTGGCCCGAGGGCAGCCGCGCCCGGGTCGCCTGCATGCAGGACGGCGACTGGTTCGGGAGCGAGCGCAGCCGGACGGTGGAGGAGGAGACCGAAGCGCGCATCGAGTTCGCCGCCGCCGGGGGCGGCGTCACGGTGCTCAAGGAGTCCGTGCCCCTTCCCGCAGGGGTCGTGGCCGACACCGCCGTCCTGAGCGTCCGGCGTCTGCGCGCCTTCTACGGCGAACAGATGGAAGCTGCCCGGCGCGAGGACCTGCTCCTCTCCCTGCACCTGAAGGCGACCATGATGAAGGTCTCCGACCCGGTGCTCTTCGGCCACTGCGTCTCGGTCTACTTCGCCGAGGCCCTGGAGAAGCACCAGGACGCCATCGAGGAGGCCGGCGTGAACCTGGACCACGGTCTCGGCGGCCTCTACCAGCGGCTCGAGCGCCTGCCCGACGAGCGCCGCCGGGCCGTCGAGGCCGACCTTCGGGCCTGCCTGGAGCGGGGCCCGGCGCTCGCCATGGTGGACTCCGAG
>JALUUN010000388.1 GCA_027021325.1 Planctomycetota bacterium | reverse complement strand
GAGACTCATGCCTGTCCTCCTTCCCGCCGCCCGGCTCCGGGGGGCAGGAGTCCCGCCTCCCGGGCGGCCTGGACCGTCTGCAACGCTCGCTTCACGACCGGCGGGTCGATCATCCGGGAACCGAGACTGACGACGGCCTCGCCGCGGGCACGGGCCGCCTCGAAGGCCTCCTGGATGCGCAGAGCGCGCTCGACCTCCTGCGGCGAGGGGGCGAACTCCTCGTGGACCACCCGGATCTGGCGCGGGTGGACACAGCCCTTGCCCTCGAAGCCCAGCGCCCGGGATTCGCGGCAGCTGGCGCGCAGGCCCTCCTCGTCCTCGACGTCTCCGTAGACCGAGTCGATGGCCTGGAGGCCGAAGGCGCGGGCCGCGAAGACCACCCGGCTCCGGGCCCAGAGGGTCTCCCGTCCCTCCCGGGTCTTGACCACACCCAGATCGGCGGTGAGGTCCTCGAGGCCCAGGGTGAGGGCCACGCAGCGCGGACTGGCCGCAGCGATCTCCTCGGCGTGGAGGACGCCGCGGGCGGTCTCGAGGATCGGCATGAGGAGCACCTCCCGCTCCGGGAAGGCCTCCTGCAGCAGGGCCTCGGCAGCGGCCACCTCCTCAGGGCCCTCCACCTTGGGCAACAGGACCAGATCCACGGGGGATCCCGCCAGGGAACGGAGGTCGGCCTCGCCCAGGGCGCCCTGGTTGATGCGGACCATGCGCTCGCAGTCCTTCCAGTCCACGGAGTGCAGGGCGTGGCGCACGAGAGACCGCGCTTCGGCCTTGGCCGCGGGCGCCACCGAGTCCTCGAGATCGAGAATCACGCCGTCGGGGTGGTGCAGGGCGGCATTGTGCATGTACTTCGGCTCGTTGCCCGGAAGGTACAGGCGACTGCGCCGCGGCCGCTCCCGCCGCGGTACCGGGAAAGGGCCCCAGACCTCGGGCGCGAGCAGGAGATCGGACCGGTCCAGGGCCCGCCGCGCCAGGGCCTCGAAGCGAGCACGCAGCACCCAGGGAACGGCCCCGCGGTCGCGGACCGCCAGCCGGCCCCGCTCCAGGCCAGCCTCCCGGGCCAGATCCAGGAGGAAGGCACGGGTCGAGGCGCCGAACATCGCCTCGACCCGGGACTCGAAGTCGAGCTCCAGTCCGCCGGCGCCGTCCGGGTCGTAGCCGAACCAGACGTCGCCCCGCACCTCGGGGCCCGCACGGCCGGCCTGGAAGGGGTAGGAGGTGTCGTCGGGACAGTCGTCCATGGAAGGAGGCCCGCTCACGGCCGCGGGGATTCTAGCCGCGTGGACCCGGCCGCGCCGCCTCCGCAGCCCGGGGACCGGGACCGTCGCCACCGCCCGGTTCCGGCTCCCGGCCTCCGCACCGGGCCCGTGGCATGATGCCCGGCCATGCCGCGCCGCATCCTCCTCGGCCTCAACCAGTACACGCACTCCGCGGCCTGCTGCCTCCTGGATCTGGAGGCACCGGCTGCGGCGGAGCCCCTTTTCGCCCTGGCCAAGGAGCGGGTCACGCGCAAGAAGCATGACGGCGGGGACGTCGCGGAGCTCCTGGAGACGGCCCTGGAGACCTGCGGCCTGGAGCCGGGGGATCTGGTCCGGGTCGTCGCCAACAACCACCTCTTCCGCATCCGGCCCATGGAGGAGACCCTGCCCTGGGCCGCCGCCCTGCACCAGTACCGGCCCGGCTACCTGAGTCCCCTGAATCTCCTGCCCGGGGTGCCCAAGCACGAGATCTCGCACCACCTCGCCCATGCCTGGAGCGTGCTGCCGATGCTGCCCTTCGACCGCGGCCTGATCGTGGTCATGGACGGGATGGGCAGCCCCCGGCGCGAGGTCCTCCGGCCCGAGAAGGACTGGACCACGGATGCCTCCCTGCCGCGGGATCCGGGTTTCCAGCAGGTGCCCGCCGAGCCCGATCCCGGCTGGGGCTGGCGCGAGGGCGAGACCGTGTACCGCTTCGAGGGCCTGCGCCTGAGCCTCCTCTTCAAGCGCTGGATCCGGGAGAACTCTCCGGACTTCCTCTACAACTACGGCTTCGAGAACATGGAGAGCCTCGGCGCCCTCTACAGCCGCGTCTCCAGCCACGTCTTCGGCGACTGGAACGCCTGCGGCAAGGTCATGGGACTGGCGCCCTGGGCGGCGGTCTGGGCGCCCGGCCGGCCACGGCGGCGGGTGATGGAAGGCCCGCTGGAGGAGCTCCGCGTGGACTGGAAGCGTCTGCGCTCCGAGCCCGCCCCCAACGCCTGGGCGGAAGAGGCGAACCGCCCCGGTTACGCACGCCTCGCCGCCGACCTCCAGGAGGATCTGGAGGAGGTGGTCGTGGACTTCCTGCGGCGCCTGCAGGAGCGGACCGGGGAGCGCGCCGTGGCCCTGGCCGGGGGCGTCGCTCTGAACTGCGTCCTGAACGGGCGCATCGCCCGGGACTGCGGTTTCGAGGAGGTCTTCGTGCCGCCCTGGCCGGGGGACGACGGCGTCGCCCTGGGCTGTGCCTGGTTCGGACGCCATGTCCTCGAGCAGCCGGAGGCCGCGCCACGGCGGCGCCCGGTCCCGCCGGCCCTGGGCCGGGCCTGGGGGCCCGAGGAGGTGGCAGCCGCCCTGCGCGGCTTCGCCTCCTGGGTGGAGCACGAGCCCTGCCCCGACCCCGCCGCGGCGGCCGCCGCCGATCTCGCCGAAGGCCGTGTCGTCGCCTGGTTCCAGGGGCGCAGCGAGTTCGGGCCGCGGGCCCTGGGGCAGCGGAGCTTCCTGGCCCATCCCGGGGACCGCGCCACCGCCGAGCGCCTGAACCGGGAGGTCAAGGGCCGCGAGCCCTTCCGCCCCTTCGCCCCGGCGGTCCTCGAGGAGGAGGCCGCGGCCTGGTTCGAGCCCGGCCCGCCGAGCCCGTGGATGTCCTTCGCCGTACGCGCCCGCGAAGCCCTCCCCGCCCCCATCGAGGCCGTGCTGCACGTGGACCGGAGCGCCCGCTGGCAGACCGTCGGTCCCGGGGACGGTCCGCTCCGGCCTCTCCTGGAGGCCTTCCACCGCCGGACCGGACTGCCCCTGGTCCTGAACACGAGCTTCAACCGCGCCGGCGAACCCATCGTCGAGACCCCGGCGGACGCCCTGCGCTCCTTTCTCGACGCCGGTGCCGACGTTCTCTATCTGGAGGACCGGCGCGTCCTGCCCCGCCCCTGGCCCGGAGGCGAGGCGCTCCTGCAGGCGGTCCCCGTCCACGATCCCTCGGCCACGGTGGACACGACCACCGATCTCGAAGGCGAGGTCCTGCAGGTCCTGATCCTCCACGGCGGCCGGACCCTGGAGAGCGACGCCCTGGAGGCCGGCGTCCTGGAGCACTGCGACGGAACCCGCGACGTGGCCGGCCTCCTGGAACTCTTCGAGGAGGCCTGGGAGGAGCCCGCCGCCGGGGTCCTGGAACGCCTCGAGCGACTCTGGCGCCGGCGTCTCGTCGGCTGGGCCGGGGCTTGAAGCCGGCTTCCGGCGGGCCGAAGGGATGGAGAGTAGAATGGCCGCCACCAGGAGAGACGCCATGACCGGAACCCAGGAGATCCAGATCACCGCCGAGCCGCAGCTCGACAACCGGAGCTGCCTGTTCCGGGTCGACCGCTCCCTGTACCTCGGCACCCTCTACACCAGCGACCGGGACTTCGCCCGCGAGCACGCGCCTCTGATCCACGCCGTCTTCGAGGTGGACGAGAACATCCAGGGCGTCCAGGTGCGCCACGGCGAGCTGCTCGTGACCCTGCGCCAGCCGCCGGAGGACTGGCGGCCTCTGGCCCGCGCCATCGGTGCCGCCATCCGGGCACACCTGCAGGCGAACCAGCCGGTGATCGCCGAGGACGCTCCCGAGCACCTGCAGGGCAGCGACCTCCTGCGCTGGAAGGCGCAGCAGGTCATCGACACCCAGTTGAATCCCGCGCTCGCCGCTCACGGCGGCTTCGTCGAGATCGCCCGCAACGAGGGCAACGACCTCTTCATCACCATGGGCGGCGGCTGCCAGGGCTGCGGCTCGGCCGTGGCCACCCTGCGCCAGGGCGTCGAGGTGGCCCTCCGCGAGGCCGTGCCCGAGCTCGGGGCCATCCACGACGTGACTGATCACGCCGCCGGCCTCAACCCCTACATGTAGGCGGCCCGCCGGGGCCGGGGCGGACCATCCAGGCGCGGACCTCCCCGGGATCGGCCTCGACCTGGAAGAGGGCGCCGTCCTCGAGGCGCAGAGCGCTGAGCCATCCGCCCCAGACGCAGCCGCTGTCCAGGGAGACCGCCCCTTCCATCCGCCGCACGAGGAGGGAGGCCCAGTGGCCGAAGAGGACGGTCCAGCCCGGCTCGCGGCGGTGCGGGAGCTCGAACCAGGGCCGGAGATCGGGAGGGAAGGCCTCGGGCGGGCCCGAGAGCGAGGCCGCCATGGAGCCGGCGGCGTCCACGCCGCGGATGCGGGTGAGGACGGCGAGGTCGCGGGCGGCCTCGGCGACCTCCGGATCCTCCGCTCCGGCGGCGCCCGGCGCCAGGAGCTCCGCCGGCCGCGCCCGGAGCAGGCCTTCGGCCCGGCGCGCCCGCTCCTCGGCCTCGGCCAGGCTCCAGGACGGCAGCAGCCCGGCGTGGACCAGGAACCACCGGTCCTCCTCCCTCCGGGTCAGGGGCCAGCCGGCCATCCAGTCCAGGAGGGCCGCCCTGTCCGGCGCGGCCTCCAGCTCCGCCCAGGCGTCGTCCTCCTCGGGGGCCCGGACCCCGGCCCGCACGCCCAGGAGGTGGACCTCGTGGTTGCCGAGGATGCAAGAGGCCGCCGGCCCGAGACCGCGTACGAAACGCAGAACCTCCAGGGAGCGCGGGCCACGGTTCACGAGGTCGCCCAGGAACAGGAGGTGGTCACGCCCGGCATCGAAGGCGATGCGGTCGAGGAGCCGCTCCAGGCTGCGCAAGCAGCCCTGCACGTCGCCGAGGACGTAGCGGGACATGGCCGGAGGGTACACTTCCCGGCCATGGCGCCGGCCCGGGCAACGGAGGAAGAGGCTCCCCTCGCGGCGGTGGACCTGGGCTCCAACAGCTTCCACCTCGTCGTGGCACGCCTGCGCGCCGGCGTCCCCGAGCCCCTCGACCGGGTCCGGGAGCGCGTGCGCCTCGCCGCCGGCCTGGACGCGGAGAACCGCATGGCGGGAGAGGCCGTCGAGCGCGCCCTGGGCTGTCTGCGCCGCTTCCGGCAGCTCCTGCGCGGGGTGCCCGCGGAGCGGGTGCGCGCGGTGGGCACGAACACCTTCCGCAAGGCGGCGAACCTCCCCGAGTTCCTGCCCCTCCTGGAGGCCGCCCTGGGCCACCCGATCGAGGTGGTCGGCGGCGCCGAGGAGGCCCGCTTGATCCACCTGGGAGTCTGCCACTCCGTGGATCCCGGGCCGGGCCGGCACCTGGTCCTGGACATCGGCGGCGGCAGTACGGAGTGCATCCTCGGCGAGGGCTTCGAAGCGCGCCTGACGGCTTCCTTCCAGATGGGCTGCGTCTCCTGGAGCCGCCGCTTCTTCCCCGGAGGAAGGCTGCGGCGCCGCGCCCTGCAGGAGGCGGTCGCCGAGGCCCGCCTGGAGATCGAGCCCGTCGCCCGCCGGCTGCGGCCGCAAGGCTGGGGGCGTGTCCTCGGCGCCTCGGGCACGATCAAGGCCTGCGCCCGGGTCCTGCGGGAGGAGGGCTGGAGCCCCGGCGGCATCGCCCGGGAAGGCCTGGAGCGTCTGGCCGAGGCTCTGCTCGAGGCCGACCGCGTCGAGGAGCTGGAGCTCCGCGGCCTGCGGGAGGAACGGAGGCCGGTCTTCGCCGGCGGCCTGGCCCTCCTCCTCGCCTTGTTCCGGAGCCTCGGCCTGGAGAACCTGGAGCCCGCCCCCGGGGCCCTGCGCGAAGGCCTCCTCTACGACCTCCTCGGCCGCCTGGGCCGTGAGGACGTGCGCGAGCGGACCCTGGGCGCCTTCGAGGAGCGCTTCGCCGTGGACCGGGAGCAGGGACGGCGGGTGGCGGGCCTGGCGCGGGAACTGCACCAGGGCCTCGCGCCGGCGGCCTCCGCCGAGGACCGCCTGCTCCTCGAGGGCGCCGCGCGCCTGCACGAGCTGGGGCTCTTCCTGAGCGCCAGCCGCCACCATGAGCACGGCGCCTACGTCGTGCGTCACGCCGACATGCCCGGCTTCAGCCGCGGCGAGCAGGAGGCCCTGGCGGTGCTGCTGCGCAACGCCCGCCGCTCCCTCGACCCCAGGCCCCTGGAGACCCTGCCGGAGAGGGAGCGGGACGCCGCCTGGGCCCGGATCCTGGCCCTGCGCCTGGCGGTGCGCCTGGCCCGCAGCCGCTCCGAAGAGAGCCTGCCGCCGCGCCTGGCGCTACGCCGGGAAGACCGGACCCTGCGCCTGGAGCTGCCGGCGACCTGGCTCGCGGACCACCCCCTGACGCGGGCGGACCTGGAGCACGAGGCCCGCCGCCTCCGGCCTCACCGCTGGCGCCTCATCGTGGAGACCGTCTAGGTCAAGGCCCAGCGCTCCAGGAGCTCGCGCTGGGCACTCCTCGGTTCCTCCCCCGGGCCGGGACGGCGCCGCCGCCAGGATCCGTCGGCTTGGAGCTCCCAGGTGCCGGTGTTGTCCTCCCAGGGAAGCTCCAGGGCCTCCGCCAGGACCCGCCGGCGGAGCTCGGGATCCTCGACCGGGAAGGCCAGCTCGACCCGCTTGTACAGGTTGCGCGGCATCCAGTCGGCGCTGCTGAGCCAGGTCTCTCCGCGCCCGGCGGCGTGGAACCACCAGGCCCGGCTGTGCTCCAGGAAGCGGCCCAGAAGGGAACGCACGCGGATGTTCTCCGAGACCCCCGGAAGCCCCGGCCGCAGACAGCAGATGCCGCGCACCAGGAGATCCACGCGGACCCCGGCCTGGGAGGCGCGGTACAGGGCACGGATCATGCGCGGGTCGCTCAGGGAGTTCATGCGCGCCCGGATCCAGGCCGGACGTCCCGCGTGCGCCTCTTCGATCTCCGCCTCGATGGCCTCCAGCAGGCGCGCCTGCAGGGTGAAGGGGCTGTGCAGAAGCCGGCCCAGCTCCGGCGCGCGCCCCATGGAAGTCAGCTGGCGGAAGACCCGGTGCACGTCCTCGCCCAGCTCCGGGTCGGCGCTCATGAGGCCGAAGTCGGTGTAGGCACGGGTCGTTCCCAGGTGGTAGTTGCCGGTCCCCAGGTGGACGTAGCGGCGGATGCCGTCCTCCTCGCGGCGCACGACGAGGAGCATCTTGCAGTGGGTCTTGTAGCCGACGATGCCGTAGACGACCTTGGCGCCGGCCTCCTGGAGGCGCGTGGCCAGCTGGATGTTGGCGGCCTCGTCGAAGCGCGCCCGCAGCTCCACCACCGCCGTCACCTCCTTGCCGGCGAGGGCGGCTTCGACCAGGAGGTCCACCAGGGCGGACTGGCCGCCGGTGCGGTAGAGGGTCTGCTGGATGGCCAGGACCCGAGGGTCGCGCGCCGCCTGGCGCACCATCTCCACCACCGGTGCGAAGGACTGGTAGGGATGGTGCAGGAGAACGTCGCGCCGCCGCAGGGCGTCGAAGAGAGGCACCTCGTGGCCCAGGCCCGGCGGCACGCCCGGCCGGAAGGGCGGGAACTTCAGGTCCGGGCGCTCGACCGCCTCGTACAGGGCCTCGAGGCGGTGGAGGTTCACCGGCCCGTCCACCTCGTAGAGGTCTTCCTCGCCGAGCTCGAAGTTGGCGAGGAGGAGGTCCGTAAGCCCCCGCGGACAGCCCCGGGCCACCTCCAGGCGCACCGCGTCTCCGAACTTGCGGCTCTGGAGCTCCCCCTGCAGGGCGTGCAGGAGATCCTCGACCTCTTCCTCGTCCACCCACAGGTCCGAGTTGCGCGTGACCCGGAACTGATAGCAGCCGGTGACCGTCATGCCCGGGAAGATCTCGTCCACGAAGGCGTGGACGATGGAGCTGAGCATGGCGAAGTCGTAGTCGAACTCGGCCACCTCCTCGGGCATGCGCAGGACGCGGGGCAGGGCCCGCGGCACCTGCACCACGGCGAGTCCGCTCTCGCGGCCGAAGGCGTCCTCGCCCTCCAGGCCGACGATGAAGTTGAGACTCTTGTTGAGGATGCGCGGGAAGGGATGGGCCGGATCCAGGGCCAGGGGTGTCAGGACCGGCTGCACCTCGTTCTCGAAGTAGGCGCGGGCCCAGGCACGCTGCGCCGGCGTCCAGGCCTGGCGGCGGCTGATCCGGACGCCTTCTTCCTCCAGGGCCGGCTGCAGGACCTCGTTCAGGACCCGGTACTGGCGGTCCACGATCTCGTGCGCCTCGGCGGCGATGCGCTGCAGCTGCTCGGTCGGACTGAGGCCGTCCGGACCGGCCTGGGCGATGCCGTAGGCCCGCTGCTGGTGCAGCCCCGCCACCCGGATCTCGAAGAACTCGTCCAGGTTGGAGGAACAGATGGTGAGGAAGCGCAGGCGCTCCAGGAGGGGCGTCTCCGGCGCCTCGGCGAGGGCCAGGACCCGCCGCTGGAAGGCGAGGAGACTGAGCTCCCGGTTCAGGTAGAGGCCCGGGTCCTCCAGGTTCTCGACGGCGGCTTCCGGCATGGGCAGTAGGGTCCAGGACTCATCGGCCCCGGGCGCGGGCCGGCTCCAGGGAATCCCCGGCGTCCTCGCCGGGCCTCCAGACCCCCCGCCGACACACGGAGCGGGAGATGGCCGGCTGCGGCCTGCTCACGGGTCGCGCACGCAACGGAAGCCGGTGTGGGCGAAGCTCGTATCCGGAGTGGACTTCATGCGCGCGGTCGGCCGGTAGCCCCGGCAGTAGCTGTCGCTGCAGAGCCAGGAGCCCCCGCGCATGACCTTCTTCGGAACGCCGGGCTCCTGAGGATCGAAGCTCTGCTCCCGGGACGGCCCCTGCGGGTCCCGTCCCGAGGCCTCCGGGAAGGCATACCAGTCCGGGCGGTACCAGTCGGCGCACCACTCCCAGACGTTGCCCGCCAGGTCGTAGAGCCCGAGGGGACTCGGCGCGAAGCTCGCCACGGGGGCGACGCCGTGGAAGCCGTCCTCGGCGCGGTCCTCCAAGGGAAAGGCACCCTGCCAGGTATTGGCCGCCGGCCCGCCCGGCGGATGGCGCTCGTC
>JALUUN010000387.1 GCA_027021325.1 Planctomycetota bacterium | reverse complement strand
GCCCTATGGGCGGCCGCCCTGGGGGACCGAGGAGGAGGTCGCGGCCCTCGGGGCCGGAGACCTGGAGGAGGCGCGGCGGGATCTCCTGGAGCACGGCTCCTTGCTCGTGGTCGCCGCCGGTCCGGTGCAGCCGGAGCGCCTGCAGGATCTGCTCGAGCCGCCGCCGGGGGGCGCCGGAGCGCGGGAGGCGCCTCCCGAGCCGGTCCTGCGCCGGCCGGAGGAGCTGCGCGAGGTCCAGGAGAGCCTGCCCGTGGACCAGGCGCGCTTCCACTTCGGCTTCCGCTTTCCGCCGCCGGCCGACGGGCCCGGCTGGGAGGCCCTGAGCCTGGCCTGCTCGATCCTCGGGGGCGGCGCCCACGGCCGCCTGTTCCGCATCGTCCGGGAGGAGCGCTCCCTGGCCTACGGCATCTACTCGGTCCTGCACAGCCGCAAGGGGATCCTGGCGGTGGAGGCGGGCATCGACGCCTCCCGGCGCGAGGAGGTTCGCGACGAGGTGCTGCGCCAGGTGCAGGCCCTGGCCGCCGGGGAGTTCTCCGCCGAGGAACTGGAGACCGCCCGCGCCCACCTCCTGGACGGCCTGCGCAGCCTGGCGGAGCATCCCGTCTCCGTGGCCCGCTTCTGGATCCGCGAGCGGCAGCTGGGTCTCCAGCGCACCCCGGCCGAACGCGCCCGGCAGCTCCTGGAGACCGCTCCGGAGGCCGTCGCCGAGGCGGCCTCGCGCTGGCTTCCCGATCTCGTCTATCTCCTCGGCCCCGAAGGCAGGTCATGAAGGTCCTCGAGGAACGGCAGGATCCGCGGGTCGGCGAGGAGCTGGTCTTCGCCACCTCGGAGAGCGGTGTGCGCATCGCCGTCGCGCGCAAGCCCGGCTTCTCGACCGCCGCCGGCTCCTTCGGCGTGCGCTTCGGTTCGACGGACACCCGCTTCGAGGATCCCGAGGGCCGCCGGCACGAGGTGCCCGAGGGCAGCGCCCATTTCCTGGAGCACAAGCTCTTCGAGGGCCGCGAGGAAAAGGTCTTCGACCGCTTCGGCCGTCTCGGCGCCCGCTTCAACGGCGGCACCGGCTTCTTCACCACGAACTACTTCTTCGTCAGCGCCGGCCGCTTCGAGGAGTGCCTGGAGGTTCTCCTGGATTTCGTCCAGCATCCCCGGATCACCGAGGAGCGGGTCGAGAAGGAAAAGGGGATCATCGAGCAGGAGGTGCGGATGTACGAGGACGACCCGGGCTACCGGGGTCTCTTTCTCCTGCATCGGGCCCTCTACCACCGGCACCCGGTGCGCGTGCCTCCCGGCGGCACCGTGGAGAGCGTGCGCGCGACCACCGCCGCCGATCTCCAGGCCTGCTACGACGCCTTCTACCGGCCGCACCAGCTGCGTCTGGTCCTGGCCGGGGACCTGGATCCCGAGGCGGTCCTGGCCCGGGTCGAGGCTCTCCTGGATCCGCCGCGCCCGGGCGAGCCGCGCCGTCTCCTGCCGGAGGAACCTCCCGGACCGGCCCGGGAGCGGGTGGAGGAGACGGGTCCGGTCCAGGAGCCGCGCATCTGGCTGGGCTGGAAGGAGGCGCAGGGGCCGGGCCTGGGCCGGCCTCTCCTGGAGCGGCGGATCCTCTCCAGCCTGGTCCTGGAGCTGGCTCTGGGCACCGCCAGTGAGCGCCACGAGGAACTCTATACGCGCGGTGTCGTGGACGACTCCTTCCAGACCTGGTACGGCTCGGACGCGAGCTACGGCTACGCCCTCGCCGCCGGCCAGACCCCGGATCCCGAGGCCTTCGAGGAGGGCGTGCGCACGGCCGTGGCCCGCTTCCTCGAGGAGGGCGTCGAGCCGGCGGACCTGGAGCGCGTGCGCCGGGCCGCCTGGGGCGCCCTCGTGAGCGGCCTGCAGACCCCCGCCGCCCTGGCCTCGCGGGTGCTCTCCTCGATGCTGGACGAGCACGGCCCCTTCGAAGTCCTGGACGTCCTGGAGGCGGTGACGCCCGAGGCCCTGGAG
>JALUUN010000386.1 GCA_027021325.1 Planctomycetota bacterium | reverse complement strand
GAGAGCCGATCTTGGGGGGCATCCACAATCCTTGGAAAACCAAGGGTTTATTGTGACTGCCCTGAACCTGCTTGCAGATCTTGACGCCATGGGCGGCGTATTTTATAATAGCCGCCACCGATGGCGAAATACACTCTCCAGGACCTCGAACGCCTGAGTGGGATCCGGTCCCGGACCATCCGGGACTGGATCCTCCGGGGCCTCCTGCCTAGCGCCGAGCGGCGCGGACCGGGGGCGACCTACACCCGCGAGCACCTGGACCGCCTGCTGGCGATCCGGAGACTCCGGGAGGAGGTCGGCATGAACCTGGAGACCATCGGCGCCGTCCTCGAGCGGCTCGACGACGAGACCCTGCGCCGCGTCGCCAGCGGTGAGGAGCCGATCGTCGCTCTGCCCTGGCTCGAGAGTCCCACGGGAGCGGCGGCGGCGAGGACGGATGTCCTCTACCAGCGGACGGACGAGGACCCGTCGCGCGAGGCCGCGGCCGAGATCCTCTACGCCCTCCACCGCCTCCAGCTCCTCCTCGCCAAGGGGCCGCCACTCCGCCTGCCGGAGGAGCGCCTGCAGACCTGGTACGAGGCTCGGATCACCCCGGACCTCTACCTCCGCCTCCGCAACGGAAGACCCGGGGTCGAGATGGCCCTGGAAGACCTCGCCCGCGCCCTGGCGCAAGGCATCCGGGGGACCGGCTGAGGCCGGCCTCCCTTCTCTCCGACTCCATGCAACCCGCAAGGCCCCCGGTGTGTCCGGACCGCTCGCCCGGTCCGTGCGCACGCCGCCTTCCCTCACCCGAGACCATCATGCAACTGGACGCCCTTCAAGATCAGCCCCTCGTTCCCGCGGGCCGCCCCTCCAGGCGGCACCTCGTCCTGCGCCTGGAGGCGCCCGCCGCTGAGAAGCCGGCGGAGCGCCCGCAACTCGACCTGGCCGTCGTCGTGGACCGCTCCGGCTCCATGGACGGCTTCCCGCTGGCCTGCGCCCTGGAGGGCGCGAGCCGCCTGCCCGGCCTCCTCCACCAGGACGACCGCCTCGCGGTCGTGGACTTCGGCTCCGATATCCGCGTCACCCTGCCGCCGGCGCGCATGGACGAGCGCGGGCGCTCCCGGGCCGAGGCCGCCCTCCGGAGCATCCAGTGCCACGGCTGCACCGACCTCCACGGCGGCTGGCGGACCGGCGCCGAGACCCTGGAGTGCCTGCCCCGCCGGAACGGAGATGCCGGGCGTGACGCCCGCGTCCTGGTCCTCTCCGACGGCATGGGCAACCGGGGTATCACTCATCCGCCCCACCTTGCCGTCGAGGCCGCCGCGATGCGCGGCCGCGGCGTCCTGACCACGACCGTCGGCGTCGGCAACCGCTATTCGACGGAACAGCTGGAGGCCCTGGCCTTCCACGGCGGCGGCCGCATGCACCGCGCCTCCGATCCGGAGCAGCTCATCGGCCTGCTGGCGGAGGAACTCCAGGAGGTCCGGGCTACCGTCGCCGAGATGCTTCTCGCGGACCTGAGCGCTCCCGGCGGCGTCCGCATGCGCTGCCTCAGCGCCTGCCCGGAGGACCACCCCGGCCGCTGGGCCGCGGGCGCCCTCGTGGCCGGCCAGAAGAGGGACCTCGTCTTCCAGCTGGATCTCCCGCTTCTCCCCGCGGGCGAATCGCTGGAGGTCGGTTTCTCGGTCTCCTGGTGCCCGCCAGGGAGCGCGAGCCGGGAGTTCCTGGTCGGGATGGCGGCCTTCACCGCCGTCGCCGGGGACGATCCGCGCCTGGAGAACTGGAACGCCGAGGCCGCGGCCATCGTGGCCCGGGCCTGGCAGTCCTCCCTCGTCCGCGAGGGCGCCTTCGCCCACGAGCGCGGCGACCACCGGGCAGCCTACGCCGTGCTGCGCGCCGCGGAGCCGGAGCTCCGGGAGTATCTGAAGCTCCTCCCCGAGCCCCTGGCCTGGGAACTGCTCCGCGAAGTGGAGGACCTGATCCAACAGTCCAGGCGCAGCGTCCTGCC
>JALUUN010000385.1 GCA_027021325.1 Planctomycetota bacterium | reverse complement strand
GCTTCCTGCGCGGATCCGGACCTGGATGGTTCCGAACCACTTGCGTCCGGTGCTCAGGGGGATGAGGACCTCGTTCGTCGTCTCCTCGGCGGCGTCGGGCGGATCGTCGGAGAGGCGCACCCGCGGCAGGAGGATGCCGACCACGCTGAAGTACTCCGGCCCGATCTTGATGCTCTTGCCGAGCAGGCTCTCGAAGGGCGAGAGGAAGCGCGCCAGTTCGTAACCGACCACGCAGACGTTGCGCACGCCGGTCTCGTCGGCGTCGCTCAGCGGGCGGCCTTCGTGGACCGTTCGGCCCGTGACCTGGAACCAGTCCGGCGTCGTCGCCAGGACCCTGGGGTTCTGGACGCGGTCGAGGTAGCGGACCTCCTGGAGGAGCTGGCGTACCGGCACCGCCGCGGTGACCCAGGGCAGGGTGCGGGCGACGCGCTCGAAATCGGCCTGGGTCAGACCGTAACTGGAGACCCGCACCGACTGGTTGCTGACCGGGTCGTCCGGCGGCTTGACGCTGCGCAGGATGACGTTCTGGCTGCCGAGCTGGCGGATCTGCTCCTGGGCCTCCTGGCTTCCGCCTTCGCCGATGGCGAGCATGGCGATCACGCTGGAGACGCCGAACAGGACGCCCAGGGTCGTGAGCAGGCTGCGCAGCTTGTGCAGCATCAGGCTCTTGACACCCAGGCGGAAGGCACGGAGGAAGGCGCCGCGCATCATGTCGGCGTCTCCAGGGTCTCGGCCTCCGGCCAGGGCCGGTGGTCTGCGCCGCGCCGGATTTCGTGGATGCGCCCGTCCTTGAGGCGCAGGCAGTTCGGCGCTCGCTCGCCGATACTGGGCTCGTGGGTGACCAGGAGGATGGTCTTGCCCTCGGCGTGGAGTTCGTCGAACAGGCCCAGGATCTCCTCGGCGGTCTTCGAATCCAGGTTGCCGGTGGCCTCGTCGGCCAGGAGCAGCCCCGGCTCGTTGATCAGCGAGCGGGCAATGGCGACGCGCTGCTGTTGGCCGCCGCTCAGCTGCGCCGGCCGGTGATCGAGGCGGTCGCCGAGGCCGACCCGGCCGGCGAGGCGCACCGCGCGCTCCACCGCGTCCTCCGGCGGATGGTCCAGGTACATCACCGGCACCAGGATGTTCTCAAGGACGTTGAGTTGGGGGATCAGGTTGAAGGACTGGAAGATGAAGCCGATGTAGCGCCCACGCAGTTCGCTCAGCTCGTCGTCGTCCAGCTCCGTCATCTCCTGGCCGCAGACCCGGTAGGAGCCGTGGGTCGGCCGGTCGATGCAGCCAAGAATGTTGAGGAGCGTGGACTTGCCGCTGCCCGAGCTCCCCATGATGGTCCAGTACTCACCCTCGCGGAAGGTGAAGCTGAAGCGGTCCAGGGCATGAACCTCGCTGCTGCCCATCCGGTAGATCCGGCTGACCTCGTGCAGCTCGGCGACGGGAGGCGCCTCCGGGACGCCGGCGCCGCTTCCGGGGCGAGTCTCCATGGAGTCAGAGCGCCGGCTCAGTCCTGCTGCGAATCACCCTGGCTCGTGCTGTCCTTGGGCCCGCCCGGCCGCCGGCCGCCGGGGCTGCGGCCCTCGCCGCCGGCCGCCTCCGGCCAGGCGCCGGCCCCGCCTTCCTGGCCGGGCCGGCTTCCTTCGTTCCGGGGCCGTCCCGCCGCGGCCCCCGGCCAGGCGCCTCCCTTGCCGGCGCCGCCCGCCGGTGCGCCCGAGCCTTCGCCGTAGCCGGCCATCCCCGCGGGCGTCTCCGGCCGCTCCTGCTCGGGGGCCGGCTCCGGCGTGAAGTCCGCCGGCGGCGCCAGGAGGACCACTTCGCCCTCCTGCAGGCCCGAAAGGACCTGCACCCACTTGTCGCTGCTCTCGCCGATCTCGACCTCCCGCGGCCCGGACTCGCCGTCGACGAAGACGACCGGGCGGCCGCCGCTGTAGTGCACGGCCAGGATCGGGATGTAGAGGGTGTCGGGGATCTCCTGGACCAGGATCTCGACCTCGCAGGACATGCCAGGGCGCAGCTCCGGGCTGCTGTCCTCGAGAGCGATCTCGGTGGTGTAGAGGCGCTGGTTCGGGTTGGCCCAGAAGTTGGCGCTGTCCGGAACCTGGGCGATGAACTGGACGCGGCCGCGGAACTCCTGACCCGGCAGGGCGTCCACGCGCACCGTGCAGGGCTGGCCGACCTTGACCTTCTTGAGCACCGACTCGTGGACGCTGGCCTCGACCAGCATGCCGCCGGGCTGCGGAATGGAGATGATCTCCTGCCGCTCCCGGACCTCGGTGCCCTTCTGGATCGGGTCGCCCTGGCCCCAGCGCGAACGCTCGCGCGCGTAGACGACCATGCCGGCCACCGGAGCGACGAGATCGGCCTTCTCGATCATGCGGTTGATCTTCTCGAGCTTCTCCATCTCCAGCTCGAGCTCGGCCTCGGCGCTCGTGAGTTCGGCTTCGAAGTCCACGAGGCGCGCCGCCGCCTGCAGCTTGACGCGTTCCAGTTCGCGCTCGGCTTCCTCGACGGCCGCCTTCAGGGTCGCCAGCTGCTTCGGGTGGTCGTACTTGATGAGCAGTTCCTTGTCACGCTTGACGGCCTCCAGGCGGATCCGCGCCTGTTCGTAGGCCAGTTCGTCCTCCTCCAGGCGCGT
This sequence comes from Planctomycetota bacterium, assembly GCA_027021325.1. Classification (GTDB taxonomy): domain Bacteria; phylum Planctomycetota; class UBA1135; order UBA1135; family UBA1135; genus JALUUN01. The sequence goes on along the minus strand of JALUUN010000385.1, from coordinate 6,586 downwards.
GCGCTGCAGGAAGCCGTTGTCGTGCAGCCGGCGCGACCAGTCCAGGGTGTTCTTCGCCTGAGCCAGTTGCTGCTCGGCGATGAGGATGGCCTCGTCCGCCTCCTGCAGGAGCTTCGGGTACTCGCCCTCCAGGTACTTCTCCAGGTCCTGGTGCGCGAAGTCCAGGTCCTGCTGGGCGCGGGCGATGTCGCTGGCGTTCTGGCTCTTCTGGATCTCGATCTGCTGCCGCGCCTTCGTCACCCGGGCGCGGGCGTTCTCGACCTTGATCTCCTGGCCGGTGCGGGCGTCGCGCTGGGCGGAGACGTCCAGGCGCGCCACGACGGTGCCGGCCTCGACGAAGGTCCCCTCCTCGACCAGCTCCAGGATGGTGGTGCGGCCCTCGATCTCGTTGAACAGGCGCACCGCGTTCTTGGCGCTCAAGTTGCCGCGCTGAGTCACGGTGATGCGCAGCGGGCCGCGCTGGACCGTGGCACCGCGCGGCGTCTCCGCCGTGCCGCTCTCGAACCAGCCGCCGGGCCCGGCGCCGTAGACCAGGGCCGCGGCCGCCCCCAGGAAGAGGGCGGTGGTGGCGTAGAAAGCGGTGGAGCGTCGGCGTGCCATCTATTCGTCGCGGTCTCCCTCAGCGTCTTCCCCGGGAGGCTGGAGACGGCCGCGCAAGGCTTCAGTATCCACCCGGATGCCGGATTCGTCGACCTCGAGGAGCTCCAGCTCCAGGTACAGGTCCAGGCGCGCCAGGGCGTAGTCCACCAGATCCTGCTTCAGGGCGTTCTGGCTGGCCACGAGACTCTCCTGGGCCTGCAGGACGTCGAAGGTCTCGGCGCGGCCGGCCTCGAGGTTGAGGCGCGCGCTCTCCACGCGCCGTTCCGCCAGCCGGACCGCAGTCTCCTGCAGCTCGTAGCCGCGGCGCAGGGCGTAGAGATTGCGGATCCGGTCCCGGAGGGTGCTGCGGATCCGGTCCGACTGCTCCTCGACCTGGCGCAGGGCGGCCTGGTAGTCGATCAAGGCGCGGCGCAGCGTGTTGCGCTCCGGAAGCTGGTCGATGGGCAGGTCCAGGCTGAAGCCGGCGGACCAGGGCATGGCGTCGCTTCGGAACTCCAGGGGCCGGCCTTCGGCGCTGGTCAGGTTCACGGAGGCGCTGAAGTCGAGACCGGCCTCGAGGGCATCCTCGGCGACCCGGATGCGCCGCTCCGCGTCCACGATCCGGTCCACGGTGGTCAGGTAGTCGAGGCGGTGGGCGTAGGCCAGATCCAGAACCGCCTGCTCGTCCAGGGACTCCAGGACCTCGCTCTCCTCGAAGATTTCGATCATGCGGTCGAGTTCGCCCGGGTCCACCTCGATCTGCGCCTCCACGGGCAGGCCGAGGAAGACCTTGAACTCGTCCAGCTGCCCCTGGATCTGGGCCTCCAGCTCGAGGATACGGTTGGCCGAACGGAGTTCGTCCTGGCGCGCGCGGTCGACCTCGATGTCGGTTTCCTGTCCGGCTTCGGCGAAGGCTTCGTTGCGCCGCCGGAGCGTGGCCAGGGATTCGTGGTTCAAGCGCTCGTTCTTCAGGTTCTCCATGCTCAGGAGGATCCCGAGATAGCGCCGCACGACGTCCACGGCGAAGGTCCGCCGGAAGCGCTCGAAGGCCCGCACCTGGTAGAGGAGGTCGCGTTCGGCCTGGGTCAGGGGCTCGCGCACGATGGCCTCGCCGGCGCCCCGGAGCAGGGGCTGGGTGACCGAGATCCCGAGGTCGCTCACGACGTCCCAGCCGTCTCCCGTCGAGACCACCCGGAAGAGGCTGGTGCCGATGTCGCCGACGATCTGGGCGCCGGTCCCGAGGAGCCGGCTGAGGCTGAAACTGCTGTCGGCGCTGGCGTTCTCGGCGCCGTTGCCGTCGCCGTCCAGATTGGCCGTACCGCCGCCGCCGTACTGGTTCTGGAAGCGCCACTGCTCCAGGGTCAGGTCCAGGGCCGCCAGGTACAGGCTTTCCTTCTGGTCCTGGAAGTCGCGGCTGTTCTCGGCGGCGATCTCCAGGGCCTCCACCAGACTCAGGGTCTGGGTGCCCTGGACCTCGCCGCGCAGCAGCCGCTGGCGCAGGCTGTCCGGGTCGGGATCGATGCGGAAGGCGTCGGGCCCGGCGATCAGCTGGCTGCGGCGCGCTTCGATGAGGGCGTAGACTTCCTCGTCGGCCTCGCGCACATAGTCCTCGGCGCTCATGCAGGCGATGGCCGCCACCAAGGTCAGCGCCGGGAGGAGGAGGACAGAGGTGGACCGCGGGGTCATGGGGGGCCCGGGGAGACCGGTTCGCCCGCCCCTACGACCGGAGCCCCGCTTCTGCGAGGGCATTTGCGATCCGCCGGTCCAGGGCCTCCTGGTCCTGGCTGAAGGCGTGGAGCCCGGCCAGGGTGAAAAGGGCGTCGAGGCCGGCCTCGCCCCGGGTCACGGCCTCTCTCCAGCGTGCCCGCTCCGGCAGCTTGCCGCCGGCGCGCAGGGCCGCGTGCTCCGCCTCGCCGAGGCGGGGCAGGACGGCGCCGAAGCCGGCGCCGTGGAGGCTCTCCAGGATCTCCTCCGCGCTCAGGGAGGCCGGATCCCGCTCGCCGAGGCCGGCGCAGACCTCGAGGAAGGCCTCCGGGGTCTGCCACAGGTCCTCGAGGCCCTCGGCCCGGGGATCCACGCCCGCGGCGAACTGCGGGCGGTAGTCCTCGCCGGTCCGGTCCTGGAGGCTCTCCGGAGCGGGGTTCCCGGCCAGGAACTCCTGCGCCACGTTCACCGGCATGGTGTAGACGTCCAGGCCGGCGAGGGTCGAGACCTGCTCGCCGCTGCGCATGGAGGCGCCGATCTGGCGGGTCGGAAGACCCTGGGCGCGCAGCCGACGAAGCAGGGCCTGGCTCGCCAGGGTGGCGCGCTCGCCGACCCAGGCGCCGTCCCCCAGGCCCTCCCCGGCCACCCAGGCGTTGAGACGGCCCATGAAGACGTTCGCCCAGGCCGGGCGGGCGACATGGGCGATGAGGGCGTTCTCCCGGGCCGAGAAGCCGAGGGTGAAGTTGACCCGGACCCCGGTCTCGGCCAGGCGCCGGGCGGCGACCAGGCCGGCGGCAGTCAGGGGCACCTTGACGATGAAATGCTCCGGACAGAGAGCGTGGTAGCGCAGGCCGTAGGCGACGCTGCGCTCGGTGTCTTCGGCCAGATCGGTGTGGAGTTCGACGGAGACGTCGGCCCCGAAGCGCTGCACCAGGCGCAGGCCGTGGCGGGCGTTCAGGGCGAAGGCCACCTCCAGGACCAGGTCCTGGCCCTCCAGGCCCGGCTCCTCGGCGCGCGCGGCCTCGGCCGCCTCCGGGATCCAGGCGTCGTAGAGGCCCTTCTGGATCTCGGCATTCAGGAGGGTGTTGTTCGTGGTCAGGGCGGTGAACTCCGCGCTCCACAGCTCCGCCGCCGCCTCCAGATCGCCGGTGTCCAGCCAGAGCTCCGTCCCGAGCTCCCGCAGGCGTGTCCAGCAGGGCTGGGAGGAGGCGGTGATCCGCGCCTCCGAGACGCCGTCCCGGATGACCTGGGTCAGAGGGGAATCGGGGCGGGGAGAGGTGTCCATGGCGGCCCAGGATAGCCCGCTCCCACGGCCGCGGCTCAGGCCGCGGCCTGACCGGTCCAGCGTTCCAGGGCCTCGGCCAGTGCTTCCATCCGCACCGGCTTGGACAGGTAGTCGTCCATGCCTGCGACGCGGCACTTCTCGGCGTCGCCGGCCATGGCGTTGGCGGTCAGGGCGATGATGGGAACCCGCCCTTCCGGGCCTTCCAGACGGCGGATGGCCCGGGTCGCCTCATAGCCGTCCATTTCCGGCATCATGCAGTCCATGAGGACCGCATCGAAGGCCTCGGCCTGGAGGCGTTCCAGGGCCTCGCGGCCGTTGCCGGCCAGGACCGCCTCGTAGCCGAGCTTCTCCAGGACGCGCAGGATCAGCTTGCGGTTCACGGGGTTGTCCTCGGCGACCAGGATGCGGCGCCCGGCCGCGGCCTCCCTCCTCTCGAGGGTGTTCGCCCGGTTCTCCTCGTCGACCCCATGGCCCAGGGTGCGGAGAAGGAGAGTGCGCAGCTGCGCCCGCCGCAACGGTTTGCTCAGGCAGGCACGGATCCCCGCCCGCCGCGCCCCTTCGGCGGCGTCCTTCATGCCCACGCTGGTGAGCATGAGGAGCGGCAGGTCCTTCCAGCGTTCGTCCCGCTGCAGGCGCAGGGCCAGCTCCAGCCCGTCCAGGTGCGGCATCTGCATGTCCAGGATGGCGAGGTCGAAGGCCCCGGGCCGGCTCCGGGCCAGGACCTCCAGGGCCTCGATGGCGCCGGAGGCGGTCTGGACCTCCATCCCCCAGTGCGCCAGCTGTCCCTCGAGGATGCGCCGGTTCGTGGCGTTGTCATCCACCACCAGGACACGGGTGCCGCGCAGGCGGGCGGTGTCTTCGAGGAGGGCCTTCTCGGCCTCGGTCGGGAGCCCGAAGAGCGCCGTGAACCAGAAGGTGCTGCCTTCTCCCGGGGTGGACTCGACGCCGATGCGGCCGCCCATCAGCTCGCAGAGCTGGCGGCTGATGGCGAGACCCAGGCCGGTGCCGCCGTACTTGCGGGAAGTGCTGCCGTCGGCCTGGCGGAAGGCCTCGAAGAGCCGGTCCTGGACCTCGGGCTGGATGCCGATGCCGGTGTCGCGGACTTCGAAGCGGGCTTCCAGCCGGCCCTGCTCCTCGCTCAGGACCCGGACCGAGAGGACGACCTCGCCTTCTTCGGTGAACTTCAGGGCGTTGCCCAGCAGGTTGGTCAGGATCTGGCGCAGGCGCGAGGGATCGCCGCGCAGGGGACGGGGGAGCTCCGGGTCGATCCAGGTGGTCAGCTCCAGGTTCTTGCCCGCGGCGACGGGGGCCAGGATGTCGGCGACGCTCTCGACGGTCTCGACGGGGTCGAAGTCCAGCTCCTCGAGGTCCAGGCGGCCGGCCTCGATCTTGCTGTAGTCGAGGATGTCGTTGATCAGGGTCAACAGGGCTTCGCCGCACTCGTTGATGGCGCGCACGCACTCCCGCTGCTCGCTGTCCAGTCGGGTGTCCTGGAGGAGGGCGGCCATGCCGATCACCCCGTTCATAGGGGTGCGGATCTCGTGGCTCATGTTGGCCAGGAACTCCGACTTCGCCCGGGCGGCGTCGTTGGCGCGGGCCAGGGCCTCGTCCAGGCGTTGCGCGACCTCACGGGTGTCCTGCAGGGCCTGGTCGAGATCGCGCAGGGTCAGGAACTCCTTCCACCAGGAGCGGTGCAGGATCGAGGCGCCGACGGTGGCGAGCAGCGGGCCGGTCAGGACCACGAAGGCGACCGGCAGGTAGAACTGGACTTCCCGGCTCGGGGAGGCGCCGGCCAGGAGGGCGGAGACCACGAAACCTGCGCCGTAGGCGAGAGCCGTGGCCACGGCCAGGCGCCAGGCGCGGCGCAGGGGCGCGGCGAAAAAGGAGGTCGCCGCCACCGTCAGGTAGCCCGAGGCGCTGTACACGGGCCAGGACACGCTGGTGTCCACCAGGGCCGAGATCGCGCCATGGACCAGGGAGAAGGTGAGGACCGCGGTGTAGACCGTGGACGCGGGCGAGCGGCAAGGGTTCCTGGCGGCCGACCGCCAGCAGGCGTAGAAGACCGGCGCGGAGACGACGCGCAGGATCTGGATCGGGAGGAAGGGAACCGGGACCCCGAGCAGGAGCAGGACGGCCTCGAAGCAGGCGCCGACGAGATCGGCCACCCCAACGAGGAGGAGCAGGGAGAGGATCGTCTGGCGCCAGCGCTCGGCGACGATGGACCCGAAGTCGCCGCCCTCGGACCGGGAGGGGGCCACCCCCCGGTAGATCCAGGCCCGGAGTCGGTCCAGGCTCGCGTTCCCGGGGTGCTGGCTCATCCCGCCTGCCTCCGCCGGCGCGAGGGATCGAGCCACTTCTCCAGGCAGGCGCGCAGCGCCCTGGCTTCGATGGGCTTCGTCAGGTAGTCGTCCATTCCCGCCTCCAGGGCCTTCTCGCGGTCGCCGAGCAGGGCATGGGCGGTCACCGCGATGACCGGAATCCCGGCTTCGGGGCCGGGCCGGGCGCGCAGGCGCCGCGTGGCCTCGTAGCCGTCCAGGACCGGCATCTGGCAGTCCATGAGGACGAGATCCGGAGCCTCCTCCCGGATGGCCTCCAGGGCTTCGGATCCGTCCCTGGCTTCCCGGATCCGGCTGAAGCCGAGGCGCTCCAGGATCTTCCGGGCCAGGCGCCGGTTCACGGCGTTGTCGTCCACGAGCAGGATGTGGGCCGAGGACGGGGCGGCGGACGCGGCCCCGGCGGGGGCCCGCCGGTCTGCGCCCGGGCCTCCTTCCCGCCACTCCGTGAGGGCGCGGAGGAAGCGCGGCAGGTGCACCGGCTTGTTCACGAAGAGGTCGCCGGGCGGAGGCTCCTCGCCGCTCCGGGGCGATCGTCCTCCCGCCGGCGAGGTGAGGACCAGGACCGGGTGCCGCCCGGCCCGGACCAGGCGCCGTGCTGCTTCCAGGCCCTCGCCGCCGGGGAGATCCGCGTCCACGACGAACAGCCCTTCCTCCGCTTCCTGGAGTTCTCCGGATCCGGCGG
>JALUUN010000384.1 GCA_027021325.1 Planctomycetota bacterium | reverse complement strand
CCGGGCATCGCGCGGATCTACAGGGCGGGGTCGGTGGAAACGCCTCTCGGACCGCGCACCTACGTGGCCATGGAGTACGTGGCGGGTGAATCCCTGGCCAGGAGGCTGGCCTCGGCCGAAGAGGAGAGCGGTCCCTGCCGAATGGCGCAGCCCGAGGCACTCTCCCTCTGCGAGAGCGTCGCGCGAGCCCTGCACGCGGCCCACGAAGCGGGAGTCGTCCACCGGGACGTGAAGCCGGAGAACATCATCGTCCGGCCGGATGGCCGTCCCATACTGATCGATTTCGGCATCGCCCGCCTCCTCGATCACTCGGGCACGCGCTTGACGAGGACCGAGGCCCTTCCCGGGACGCCGGCCTACATGTCTCCCGAACAGGTCATGGGAGGGGACGATGTGGACGGGCGCTCCGACGTCTGGGCCCTGGGGGTCGTGCTCTACCGCCTGCTCGGCGGACGCCTTCCCTTCGACGCGCCAACGCCCACGGGGCTGCTCGACGATATCCGCCGCCGGGATCCTCCACCCATCCGGCAGGTGGCGCCCCACCTCCCCAGAGACGTGGCAGCAGTGGTCGAGGTGGCCCTGCAGAAGGAAAAGGAACGCCGGTATCTCAGCGCGGAAGCCCTGGCCGAAGACCTGGCCAGAGCCAGGCGGGGAGAGCCGGTCGCCGCACGTCCACCGGGCCTCCTCGAGCGCTGCTGGCGACGAGCGCGCCGTCGTCCCGGCCTGGCCCTGGCCCTGGCGGCCTCCATGCTCCTGGCCCTGCTGCTCACGGGAGCCCTGGGCTTCCTGGCGGCCAATTGGGGAGACATCGAAGAGGGACGTTCCGCGCGACACCAGGCGGAAATCGAGGCGCGCATCCAGAGGGCCTTCTTCGCCTTCGCCGAAGGAGAGCGGACGAGGGCTCGCCACCTCTTCGAGGAACTCCTGGCTGAAGAAGGCGATCTGCCGGAAGCCGCGGCGGGCCTGGCGGAGATTCACATCCTGCAGGGTGGCCGCCGGGCCGACGAGGAACCCTCTCCTCCCACCGGCGGCGTCACACGCGCCTCCCCCTCCGCCTCCACTCCCGATGGAATCACCGCTCTGAGCCGCTACCTGGAGGGCCTCCGCAGCCTTCCCGCCGCCGAGCGCGGAGACACCGCCGCCGCGGCCAGGGCCCGCGCCTCCTTCCTGCGCGCCCTCATGCTCTCCCCTCGGCCGCGCGCACTCTATTACTTCGGTCTGGCCCGGGCTCTGGCCGCCTGCGGAAAGAGCCGCCGGGAGGAGGCCGCGGACGTGGCGCAGGTGCTTCTCGAACGCTGGCCCGATTCCGCCCTGGCGCGCTTCCATGCCGCCTTCGCCCTGATGGAGACCCGGCGCCGGCGGGCCATCACCCTCTTCCAGGAGGTCCTCGCGAAGGATCCGGAACTGGCCTCGGCCCACACGAATCTGGGTCGCCTGATGTTCCTGGAAGGCAGGACCGAAGAAGCCCTGAAGAACCTCCGGCGCGCCATCGCCCTCCAGCCCCGGAGCGGCCCCGCCCACGTCAATCTGGCCAACACCCTCCTCCACGCGGGCCGTCTCGAGGAAGCCCTCGAGGAAGCCATGACCGCCACCGATCTCTTTCCCGATCTGCCGGCGACCTGGAAGGTGCTGGGCAACGTCCAGCGCAGGAGAGGCCGAGCGGACGATGCCATCCGCGCCTACGAGAAAGCTCTCGACGGGGATCCGAAGGATGATCTGCTGCGGCATCGCCTGGCCTCGATGCTCCGGGACGCCGGCCGCCTGCGGGAGGCCGCACGGGCCTTCGAGATCATCGTGCGGCACGATCCCGATCGGGCCTCCTGGCAGAGCGACCTGGCCACCACCCTGATCCCCCTGGGACGACTGGAAGAAGCGGTCCAGGCCTGCGAACGAGCCCTTGCCCGGGAACCGGGGAACGTGCCGGCGCTGGTCAATCTCGCCAGTGCGCAACTCTCCCTGGGACGGCTGACCAGCGCCCGGGCGGCGGCGCGCAGAGCCACCGAGGAGCGGCCATCCTCTCCCGA
>JALUUN010000383.1 GCA_027021325.1 Planctomycetota bacterium | reverse complement strand
CATCCGAAAGGAGGGGCTGGACCTGGCCTGGGCCCTGGACACCCATCCCCATGCCGATCACCTCAGCTCCCTCCCCTGGTTCCAGGAGGAGTTCGGCGCCCGGACCGGAATCGGCAAGGGCATCACCCGGGTCCAGGAGACCTGGAAGGAGATCTTCCACCTGCCCGAGGACTTCCCCACCGACGGACGCCAGTGGGACCTCCTCCTGGAAGACGGGCAGATCCTGGAAGCCGGCCCCTTGAAGGTCGAAGCCCTTCTGACCGAGGGCCACACCCCGGCGAGCATGAGCTATCGCATCGGGGATGCCCTGTTCGTAGGCGACCTCTTGTTCATGCCCGACTCGGGCACGGCCCGCACCGACTTCCCGGGCGGAGACGCCGGCCAGATGTACGACTCCGTGCAGCGTCTGTACCGCCTTCCGGATGCGACCCGGGTCTTCACCTGCCACGACTACCAGCCCGGCGGACGGGAGCTTCGCTTCCAGAGCACGGTCGGCGAGGAGAAGAAGGAGAACATCCACATCCACGAAGGCGTCTCCCGCGAAGAGTTCATCGCCTTGCGCCGGCGCCTGGAGGATGGAAAACCCCTGCCGAAGCTCCTCTTTCCCTCGGTCCAGGTGAACATCCGCGGCGGCCGCCTGCCGGAGCCGGAGGCGAACGGCGTCGCCTACCTGAAGATCCCCCTGAACCGCTTCTGAGGCATGCCTGCAACTTCCTTCACCCCACTGGAGTCCGCCGCCGGCGGCGTTCTCATCGGCCTCGCCACCACCTGGGTCTTCATCCTGAACGGCAGGATCGCCGGGATCAGCGGTGTGATCAGCCGCAGTCTCCTCCGGGTGCCTGGGGACACGGCCTGGCGCGTTCTCTTTCTGTTGGGAATGGTCGCCGGCGGAGCCCTGGGCTTCCGCCTGCTTCCCGGAGGCGAGGCCTGGCATCCCGCCGGTGGCCTGGCCCTGTCCCTGGCGGCGGGCTTCCTCGTCGGCCTGGGCACCCGCCTGGGCGGCGGCTGCACCAGCGGCCACGGCGTCTGCGGCCTGGCCCGGGGCTCCCGGCGTTCGCTGGCCGCCACCCTGGTCTTCATGGCGGTGGCCGCCGCCGTCGTGGCGGTCCGGCGCCATCTGCTGGAGGGAGGGTTCCGGGGATGAGAGCCGCCGCCTTCCTCCTCGCCGGCGCCCTCTTCGGCCTCGGCCTGGTCCTCGCCGGGATGACCGACCCGGCCAAGGTCCTCAACTTCCTGGACGTCGCAGGCCCATGGGACCCGAGCCTGGCCTTCGTCATGCTTGGTGCCATCCCGACCTTCGCCCTCGGCCAGCGCTTCGCTCGGCGGCGGCCGGCACCCCTTCTCGGGGGCTCCTTTCCGGGCCGGCCGCAGGCCCGGGTGGATGCCCGCCTGCTCTTCGGCGCCGCCCTGTTCGGCCTGGGGTGGGGCCTCTACGGCCTCTGCCCCGGACCGGCGGTCACGAGTCTGGGCTGGCCCCGGATGGAGACCCTGGTCTTCGTCCCGGCCATGCTCGCCGGCATGCGGGCGGCGCAGATCCTGTTCGGCGCCGACCGCTGAACGAGACTGCGAAGAAAGGGTCCGGGGAACACCCCCGGACCCTGCATGGACATCTCGCGGCGCCGTCGGCTCAGAAGTAGAAGGCCACCTGGGCGAAGAGCCAGAGCTGGTCGTCGCTGGAAACGATGCCGTCGCCGGCGCTGAACTGCCCGAGGCCGACATAGAGATCCACCTGCTCGCTCAGGTTGCCCCGCAGCGTGAGATCGATCTCCGTGCCGATGGAGTCGTCGCCGGGATTGTTCACCACGACGCCACCGCCCATGCCGGTGTACACCGCGTCGGTCTTCTCGGTCTGGCTCAGGAGGTGCACCGCTCCGTAGAGTTCCCAGTTGTCACCGTCCAGGGGCAGCATGGCGTCCACCCGGATGTCGGTGAGGTTCTGGTTCACGACGATGTCCTGGAGCCCGTTGAAGGAGTGGTCGTCCGGGTACAGCCGGATGAAGGTGCTCTGATCGGAGTCGGCACCGTT
>JALUUN010000382.1 GCA_027021325.1 Planctomycetota bacterium | reverse complement strand
AAGAAGCAGCGCCACGGGGACGACGTGGACATCGACGCCCTGGTGGAGGCCTATGCCGACGCCCGAAGCGGCCTGGAGATGAGCGACCGGCTGTTCACCAAGATGCACCTGCTGGAGCGCAACATCGCGGTGATGTTCATGGTGGACATGAGCGGCTCCACCAAGGGCTGGGTCAACGAGGCCGAGCGCGAGGCCCTGGTGCTCCTGTGCGAGTCCCTGGAGGCCCTGGGCGACCGCTACGCCATCTACGGGTTCTCGGGCATGACGCGCAAGCGCTGCGAGGTGTTCCGCATCAAGGGCTTCCACGAGCCCTACGGCGAGGCGGTGAAGCGGCGCATCGGCGGGATCACCCCGCGGGACTACACGCGCATGGGCGCGGCCATCCGCCACCTGACGCAGCGGCTCGCCGAGGTGGACGCCCGCACCAAGCTGCTCATCACCCTCTCGGACGGCAAGCCCGAGGACCACGACGGCTACCGCGGCGCCTACGGCATCGAGGACACCCGGCGGGCGCTCCTGGAGGCCAAGCGCGCGGGCATCCATCCCTTCTGCATCACCATCGACACCGAGGCGCGGGACTACCTGCCCCACATGTACGGGGCGGTCAACTACGCGGTCATCGACCAGGTGGGCAAGCTGCCCCTCAAGGTCTCGGAGATCTACCGCCGGCTCACCACCTGAGCCCTTCCTTAGCGCTGGCACCGCCCGCAGTAATGGGCGTACCGTCCCTGGATCCGCACCCGGAGGAGCGCTCCCCGGCACCGGACGCAACGGCCCCGGGCCCGGCCGTGGAGGAACCAGCCGCGCAGCCTGGAGAGATCGGCCCCGTGCTCGCAGGCCTTGCGCAGCACGTCCCGGATCTTGCGGTGGAGCGTGCGCACTTCCTCCGGGCTCAGGGTCGGCGCCCTCCGGGACGGCCGGATCCGGCTCTGGAAGAGGATCTCGTCGCCGTAGAGGTTCCCGATGCCCGCGACGAAACCCTGGTCCAGGAGGAGTGCTTTGATCCGGCCGGTCCTGCGGGCCAGGCGCTGGCGGAAAGCCCGGAGGGTGAAGTCCCGGGACAGGGGCTCGGGGCCCATGCGGCGCAGCCCCGGGATCCCCTGGAAATCCAGGCCCTGGACCAGGTACACCACGCCGAGCCTCCGGGGGTCCACGAACCGCAGCTCCCGCCCGCGCTCCAGGTGAAGCACGAGCCGGGTGTGCCGCTCCGGCGGACTTCCCGGACCCGCGATCCGCAGGTCCCCGGTCATGCGCAGGTGGACGACGAGGGTGCGGCCGTCGCTCAAGGAGAACAGGAGGTACTTGCCGCGGCGCGAGACATCCCGGATGCGCCTGCCGGCCAGGGTGTCCAGGGGAGGCCGCGTGGCCAGGGCGGGGTCCAGGAGGGCGACCGCCCGGATGCGCCGGTGCCGCAACCGGCGGCGGATGCGGCCCGCCAGGGCCTCTACGTCCGGAAGCTCGGGCATCCCTCACGGGGCTCCATGGGAAGGGCCTCGGCCAGGAAGGTATGGTACAATGACCGTGAAGCGGAAAAGGGACCGGTGCCTTCCGGGAACGAGACGATTCTACCACGAAACGGCAACGCGGTCGCATCCATGGTTTACCGGCGGGAAGCCTTGCGCTTTCAATGCACCGGCTGCGGGAGCTGCTGCATCGGGGACGGCACCGTGGCCGTGACGGACGGGGAGGCGGAGCGCATCCGCGCCTTCCTGGGAGTGTCCCGGGCCTGGTTCCGGCGGAGGTACCTGGTGCGGCTGTCCGGGTCCGGCCGGGGAATCCGGCTGGGGGAGGACGGCCGGTGTTCCTTCCTGGGGCGCGACGGCCGGTGCCGCGTCTATCCCGTGCGTCCCGTACAGTGCCGGACGTATCCCTTCTGGCCCGAGCTGGTGGCGAGCAGGCGGGCCTGGCTCGAGGAAGGCCGGTTCTGCGAGGGCATCGGGCGCGGTCCGGCCGTGCCCGCGGCGCGGATCCAGGCCCTCCTGCGGTCGGCGCTCCGTGCCCGGAGCCCGGACCCCACCGGCGGATCCT
>JALUUN010000381.1 GCA_027021325.1 Planctomycetota bacterium | reverse complement strand
TCCTGGATGCGCTTCTCCTTCGGCCCGCCCGAGGACAACGTCCGCCTCGGCCTGGACCGGCTGGAGGCCATGCTCCGGGAAGGCGCCTGAGGGCCGGAGCCAGAGGCGCGAGCCCGCTCCGCACCAGGGGCCGGCTCCGGCCGCGGACCGCTCCGCCGCCCGCGCCCCTCAACCCAGCTCGGCGACCGCCTTGAGGTAGCCGGACTCGCGATGGACGCCGGAGAAGGCCTGCGGCAGCTCCTCCAGCCCCCGCCAGCGGTGGCTCAGAAGGGGCGCCCCCTCCACCCGCCCCTCCTGGAGGAGGTCCCGCGCCCGGCGGTAGACCTCGGGCCGACCGTCGGGGTCGAAGCCTCCGGAGGCGCCGATGGGCGCGATCAACGTGGGCTCCAGCCACTGCACCGCATTCAGGGCCTCCAGCCCGGTTCCGCCATGGCCATGGCCGTAGAGGAGGAAGGTCCCCTGCTTGCGTAAGAGCCCCGGCGCCTGGAGGAAGACCTCGGCCGCTCCGCAGGCATCCACGAGCAACTCCACGCGCCGCCCGCTGGTCCGCTCCCGGACGCGGGCGGCGAGGGCGGGATCCCGCGGGTCCAGGACCTCGGCGCCGAAGTCCCTGGCCAGCGCCGCCTTCGCCGGATCGGGCTCGGTGAGGAGCAAGGCCCCCTCGAAGCCGAGGACCCGGCGCAGGACCTGGACGAAGAGAAGCCCCGCCGGTCCGCCGCCGGCGATGAGGACGCTTCGGACGCGGCGATCGCGCTCCGGGGCCTGCAGCCGGTAGCGCCCGCCGCTTCGCTCCAGGAGGTCCACGGCGTGGAGCACGCAGGCGAGCGGCTCGACCAGGGCCCCGGCCGCGGGCGCCAGGTCCTCGGCGACCGGCACCGCCTGCAGCGCCGACACCGCCATGGCCTCGGCGAGGCCGCCGGGGAGGCCACTGATCCCGTGCTCCCGGTAGAAGGCGCACTGGTGGCTGTCGCCGCTTCGGCAGTACTCGCACAGCGGCCGGCCCTCGCTCCGGCAGTTGCGGCCCTGGTCCACGACCACCCGCTGCCCCGGCCGGAGATCCCGGACCTCGCGTCCGGCCTCCAGGACCTCGGCGTAGATCTCATGGCCGAGGACCTGGGGCTCCTCCTCCAAGGGCACGGGTCGCCCTTCGGCATCCAGGTGGTAGTTCGCCTCGCCCGAGTGGATGTGGAAGTCGGTCCCGCAGAGGCCGACGGCCAGCGGCCGGAGCAGGACCTCGCCGGGACCCGGCGCGGGCTCCGGAAGCTCGCCGATCTCCAGGCACCCGGGCGCGGTCAGGAGCGCCGCCCGCACCGCCCTCAGCCGCCGCGGCTGCCGAGCACCACCTCGACCCGCAGTTCCTCGCCCTCGCGCAGGAAGACGACCTCGATCCTGTCGCCGGGCTTGCGGTCGGCCATGGCGTCCATGAAGTCGTAGATGTCGTGGATCTCCTCGCCGCCGACGCGCTTCAGGATGTCCCCTTCCTGGAGACCCGCCTTCTCCGCCGGCCCCCCCGGCGAGACGCCGGCGATCTGCATGCCGCCGCCCTCGGGGGCGGCCGCGTAGTCGGGGATGGAACCGAACCAGGCGCGGCTGCCGCGCACCTCCCGCGCCCGCGGATCGGGCGCCGGCGCCACCCAGGCGAACTCCGCCCGCGGCCGCCGGCCGAGCTCCCGGACCAGGGTGTCGAGGGCCTCGGTGAGCACCGCCATGCGCCCGTAGTCGAGCTTCTCCGCGTCGTCGCTCGGCTTGTGGTAGTCGGCGTGGAGGCCGCTGAAGAAGAACAGCGCGGGGATCTCCGCCTGGTGGAAGCTCATGTGATCGCTGCCGCCGCCGCCGGGAAGGGAACCCCCGGTCCGCCGGAAGGCCAGGGCCTCCGGATCCGGAGCGGCGGCCTCGAGCGCCGCTTCGAAGGCGGCGCAGGTCTCCGCCGAGCCGACGGTGATCGCCCCGCCCTGCAGGCGGCCGACCATGTCCAGGTTGAGGTTGGCGAGGATCCGCTCGCCCTCGACGGTCGGGTGCTTCACCCACCAGGCCGAACC